>NZ_JBQFVP010000009.1:0-258388 GCF_056539825.1 Ruegeria sp. B10 | reverse complement strand
TCAAAGACAAATGATCCCGCAAAAAACCAGACAATAACGTCCGACCCTCAACATCACCGCTCACAGACATCCCATTCACAGTCAGCGATATTTTCATCACATTTTCCTCCCTTAAATCCGTAGCTCAACCGCCCAATACGCGCTTGAGCCAGCCCTTCTTTTCGGTTGCCTCTTCCGTTTGTTGTTCCGGTTCAGCTGCCGCTTCGCTGGCGGGGGCCTCTGGCTCGACCTCGACCGCGCTTTGGAAATTCTGAAAGAACTGATCCGCCATTTTTTTGGCGAACCCGTCCACGACACGCCCGCCCAGTTGGGCCAGCTTGCCGCCCACGCGCGCGTCAACATTGTAGGTCAGCAAGGTGCCTTCGGGGACATCGGACAGCGTGACATCTGCTGCGCCCTTGGCAAAACCGGCAGCGCCGCCCTTGCCTTCGCCCGACAATTTCAGGCTTTCCCCGGAAATCATGTCGGACAGGGTCACTTTCCCTTTGAAAGTGGCTTTGACGGGGCCGACTTTCTGCACCACGGTGGCGTCGAACCCGTCCTCGGCGGTGCCGTTCATCTCCTGGCAGCCAGGGACGCATTCGCGCAGAACATCTGCCGACAGCAGGGCATTCCAAACCTCGGACCGTGGCGCGGCTATTGTGCGGCTGTCATGTAACTCCATGTCACTCCTCCAGAGTTTTTTCCAACCTAGGGCGTCGGGGCCGCAAAGCATATGCGACCTTGGGCGTAGTCAGCGAAGTTCGGGAGGGGTATGCGTCAGCCCGTAATCCTCGAAGATTTTGGCGATGCGGCCATCCTGAAGCGCGGCATAGATCGCGTCATCGACCGCATAGCTCAGGCCGCGATAGGCAAAATGCACGGCTACACCGCTGGTCCAGGTGCTGACAGCAAAGCCGGGCAGCGGAGGGGTGTGGATATCCAGATCGGGGGTCAGTCCGGCCTCTAGCTGGGCGCGGGGGCCCATTGCGGCCATCGTTTCACCTGTTGCCAGAGCCTCCATCGCCTGATCTGCGGTTGGGAACCGGCTGACATTCTGCGACAGTTGCCCACCGGGAAAAGACGAAAGGTAGAAATCGGCAATCGAATCGTTTTCAACCGCGACGGTGTCAAATCGGAAATAGGCGGGAACCGGAGGGTCTTCGGGATAGGCATCGCGGCGAAAGGCGATGGCGATTTCCTCGTCATGATATTGGCCGGTGAATACCACCTGTTCGACGCGGCAGGCGAATTCGCTGTCATAAGGAATGTGCAGCATGACATTGGCCACGCGCCCGTTGATCAGAGGACCTTTCCAGATCCAGTTGCGCAGATCGGCCTCTAGGTTTTCTCCCGCTGCTACCAGATTGAACCGAGGCTCGACCCCCAGATCCTGTGCGATCAGCTTGCCGATTTCGATGTCCACGCCCTGTATCTTGCCATCCTCCTCAAAGGACCAGGGCGCGAAGTCTTCGTAGGCAGCGAATTCGATATAGCCGCGCTCGACAATGGTATCGAGATCCGCGCCCACGATATCACGGCTGGCATTCTGGGGTTTGGGTTGGGGCACATGGTCTTCACACCTGGCCAGAGCCGACCCGGCGGACAGGGCGGCGACCAACAGGGAGAGAATGAAATGGCGTCCGATCATGTGCCCCAGTCTGCCGTTCTATTGCGCGGCAGACAATCCGATAGTCAGCTGTTCCGCCGCTTGTGCGAAATCCGGGGCCTCGCCCGAGATCAGCACCGCAGCGCGCAGGGCCACCGAGTCGGCCACAGGCGCGCCTGAGCCGGTTTCGATTGTACCCGCGATCTCGGTCAGTTCGGATTGCAGGGCGGCTGTGTCTCCATCCGCTCCCTCGGCCATAGCAGCCAGCTCGTCGCGGATTTCCTTCAACCGGTCCGAATGATCATCCAACGCGCCGTCGTCTGGGCGGGTTTCGATATAGGTGCGGATGGCCCAGGCGGCTTTTTGGCCCAACAGATCACCAAAGGCGGGCATCTTGGTGATACCGTTCTGGGTATAGCCCTCGCGGAAGCGTTCAATATACCATTCATCGCCGTATTCTTCGGCCTCGAGGTAGCGCAGGTCGGGGGCCAGTCCGCCCGATACGACGCCCAGTCCGTGGCAGCGCGCGCAGTTCTGGTTGTAGCCGGAATCGCCGATTTCGATTGCAGCCTGCCAGACCTCTTCGCCCTGATCGCGATAGGGGTTTTCGATCAGCCATTCCTCGCTCACGTCGGGAAGGGCATCCGTATTTACTGGCTGGGGCGCGACATCACCATGTGCCAGCGCCATCCCCGCTGTCACCGTTGCCGCAAGCGCCGCGCTGTAAAAACCAAGACGCATCTCATCCTCCTATTGAAGCTTTCCCCGGTCATAGCGCAGGCAAATTCATCGCGACATTCGACCTTGGTTGCAGATGGGCAAAATCTGCGACTAAGGTCGAATGGCTTTCCCATTTTCGACCGGCTTTTACTTTTAGGGCCGGGGAGGAGGCGCAGACATGTTTAGATTTTCTTTTGTTCTTGCAGCCTTGGCGATGGCATCCGGTGCTGCGCAGGCCGAGGTTGCGGTTTCAGTGACCTACCTGCAGCAAGAGGTCGAGCGTCCTCCGGTGCTGTCCAACCTCGACCCGATTCCAGAAGACGTAGGCATGGCGGGGGCCGAGCTGGGCCTGGCCGACAACCTGACAACAGCCAAGTTTCTGGGGCACAAATACGATCTGACGGTGACCACGGTGCCCGAGGGCGGGGACTGGGCGCAAGCCGCGCGGCAGGCTTTGGCCAATGGTCCCTTTGTCATTCTGGACGCGCCTGCGCAAGCGCAGCTTGAGGTCGCTGATCTACCCGAAGCGGCGGGTGCGGTGTTGTTCAACGCCTCGGCCCCCGATCTGTCGCTGCGCGAGGACGAGTGCCGTGCCAACCTGTTGCACACCTTGCCATCTGATGTGATGCGCACTGACGCGCTGGCGCAGTTCCTGGTCAAACGCAGGTGGGACGAGATCGTCCTGATCGCGGGCGAGCATCCGGGGGATCAGGCCTTTGCCGAGGCGCTGAAACGGTCTTTGCAAAAGTTCCGGCTGGAGCTGCAAGCAGAAAAGACATGGGTGTTCGATGCCGACCTGCGGCGCAACGCAGCGCAAGAGGTGCCGCTGTTTACGCAGGACTTCGGCGACTATGACGTGCTGCTTGTCGCTGATGAGCTGGACGATTTCGGCCGCTATATCCCCTTCAACACATGGGAACCGCGCCCCGTTGCCGGGTCAGAGGGGTTGCAGCCCGTCACGTGGTCGCGCGTGGTTGAACAATGGGGCGCCGTGCAGATGCAGAACCGTTTTGCCGATCAGGCAGGGCGGGCGATGCGCCCCAAGGATTACGCCGCCTGGGCGGCCTATCGGGCCTTGGGCGAGGCGGTGACGCGTACACAATCAGATGATCCGGCGGTTCTGCGCGACTATATCCTGTCGGATGATTTCGAACTGGCGGGCTTCAAAGGCCGCGCGATGAATTTCCGTGCCTGGAACGGCCAGTTGCGGCAGCCCATCCCGCTGGTCACGGACCGCGCTGTGGTTGCGATGGCCCCCCTCGAGGGGTTTCTGCACCAACGCACCGAACTGGACACGCTGGGCATTGATGAAGCCGAAAGCCAGTGCCAGGCATTTAAGGAGTAACAGCGATGAGACTAGCAGCACTTCTGGCAGCGACCGCGCTCTGCGCTCCGGCCACTGCGGATGAGATCTGGATCAGCAATGAAAAGGACGACACGCTCAGCGTGATTGACATCGAAACGCTTGAGGTGATCCGCACCATTGAGACCGGAGAACGCCCGCGCGGGATTACGTTCTCCAAGGACTACTCGGTTCTCTATATCTGCGCGTCGGATAGTGACTCGGTTCAGGTAATGGACCCCGAAACGGGCGAGATTCTCCATGACCTGCCCTCGGGCGAGGACCCCGAGCAGTTTGTGCTGCACCCAAATGACAAGCATCTCTACATCGCCAACGAGGATGACGCGATCACCACGGTGGTGGATACGGAATCGCGCACGGTGATTGCGCAGATCGACGTGGGGATCGAACCCGAAGGGATGGCCGTGTCGCCCGATGGCAAGATTGCCATCACCACGTCCGAAACCACCAATATGGCCCATTGGATCGACACTGAGACGCAAGAGCTGTTCGCCAATACTCTGGTCGATTCCCGCCCGCGCCATGCCGAATTTCTGAAGGACGGGACCGAGCTGTGGGTCAGCTCGGAAATCGGCGGCACCATCACCGTTTTCGACGTGGAAACCCAGACCGAAAAGGCCAAGATCGAGTTCGAGGTCGAAGGCGTCCACCCCGACCGGGTGCAGCCCGTGGGGTTTGAGTTGTCCAACGGGGATGAGACCGCCTTTGTCGCGCTGGGGCCTTCGAACCATGTGGCGGCCGTGAATGCCGAAACCTATGAGGTTGAAGACTACATCCTCGTGGGTCGCCGCGTTTGGCACATGGATTTCAACGCCGACAAGTCGCTGCTGTTTACCACCAATGGCGTGTCTGGCGATGTGACCGTGATTGATGTGGCCAAGCGCGAACCGATCAAGACGATCAAGGTTGGGCGTTTCCCCTGGGGCGCGGCCTTCCGTCCGACCGACTGACACGATTGAGGAGACTTAAGAGATGAAGCGATTGATATGCGCGGCCGCGATGCTGGCTATGGCTTTGCCCGCTGCGGCTTTGGCCGACGATGATGATGACGACGGCTTTGGTCTGGCCGGTATCCTGTCGGCCAAGAACAAGGAAGACCTGCCTCCGATCACTCTCTCCGCCGGTGTGCCATTGGCCGAGGCCCCGTGGGAGCTGAAATCCGGCACCTACTATGAGTTCGAAATCCAAGGCGATGGCAGTCAGGAACTGGCTCTGGTCGGGCCAGAGTTCTTCCGCGCGATCTGGGTGGACGAGATCGTGGTCGGAGGGCTGGAAATCCGGCCTCTGGGCGTCGATTCCGTTGAGTTTGACGAGGCGGGCGAGATGGAAATAGGCTTTGTCGCGATCAAGCCGGGCAGCTACTATCTGAAAGTGCCGGGCAGCACCGGCGAAACGCAGCGGCTGGAGATTACCATTAAGTGACAGGGCTTTCGGTCCGCAGTGTAAGCTACGCCTATGGCGACAAACGCGCCCTGGATGACGTGAGCTTTCACGTCCCGCAGGGCGCGTTTTGCGCGTTGCTGGGGCCTAATGGCGCGGGGAAATCGACGCTGTTTTCCCTGCTGACCCGCCTGTTCACCACCGCGCAAGGGGTGATTGAGGTGGCGGGGTTTGATATCTCGAAACAACCCCGTCAGGCCTTGGCGCAGATCGGAGTTGTCTTCCAGCAGCCGACGCTGGATCTGGACCTGACGGTTCATCGCAACCTCAGCTATTTCGCCGCTTTGCATGGCCTGTCAGGTCGCACAGCCGAGAGCCGCATCGCCGCCGCTTTGGAACGTCTGGATATGGCCGAGCGCGCAAGTGAACGGACCCGCGATCTGAATGGAGGCCACCGCAGACGGCTGGAGATTGCGCGTTGCCTGATCCACGCGCCCTCGGTCCTGTTGCTGGACGAACCGACGGTGGGGCTGGATGCCGCCGCGCGAAGTGCCATCACCCAACATGTGCATGATCTGTCAGCACAGGATGGGCTGACCGTTTTGTGGGCCACCCATCTGACCGATGAGATCACCCCCGACGATCAGCTTGCCATCCTGCATCGGGGGAAGATGCTGACACAAGGCACCTGCCGCGACATCACCGGCGACCAAACCCTGCAACAGGTGTTTTTGTCGATGACCAGAGCCGCCACATGACCGGCGCGCTGATCGCCCTGCGCGCGATCCTGATCCGCGAGGCGCTGCGCTTTGTCCGCCAACGAAGCCGGTTCATCGCCGCTTTGGTTCGCCCGTTGGTCTGGCTGATTGTCTTCGCCGCCGGGTTCCGTGCGGCCTTGGGCCTGTCAATCACGCCGCCCTATCAGACCTATATCACCTATGAGATCTACATCGTGCCGGGCCTGTGCGGCATGATCATGCTGTTCAATGGAATGCAAAGCTCCCTCAGCCTTGTTTATGACCGTGAGATGGGATCGATGCGGTTGCTGCTGACCAGCCCTCTGCCGCGATGGTGGCTGTTGTTCTGCCGCCTGCTGGCCAGCACCACGATCTCGATTCTGCAGGTCTATACCTTTCTGGCGGTTGCCGCGATCTACGGGATTGATATGCCTTGGTACGGATATCTGTGCGTCTTTCCCGCACTGATCATTGCCGGGCTGATGCTCGGCGCTCTCGGTTTGGCTTTGTCCTCGGCCATCAAGCAGCTTGAGAATTTTGCCGGGGTGATGAATTTTGTCATCTTTCCAATGTTCTTCCTGTCCTCGGCGCTTTACCCGCTTTGGAAGATGGCCGAAAGCTCGGCCCTGTTGCGTGATATCTGCGCGCTCAACCCCTTTACCCACGCCGTTGAGCTGATCCGCTTTGCGCTCTATGGTCAGTTCAACGGCCCGGCCCTTGGCTGGACTATCCTTGCCGGACTGGCCTTTCTGGGCCTCGCGCTGTGGGGCTACGACCCGGCCCGCGGCATAAAACGCCCCGGTCGCTGAGCCGTCTACGACCATGGCAGAGGTGAAATGTGCCCCCCGATGCGCTAGAATGCCTTTCAAACGGAGGGTTCTTTCATGATCCGTATCGCATTTGCACTACTGTTTTTGGGCACAGCCGCCTCGGCGCAGACGGTCGAGGATGAGTACGGCACGCTCAACCCGCAGGACACGGGCTTTGGCCGCGTCATGAGCAATATTGACAATGGCGTCACCGATATGACGACCTGTGCGACCGGCTACTACATCACCAAATCCGGCCGTCACGAGATGGCGCGCAAGCTGTTCGAAAGCTGCGCCAATGCCGGGTATACCGGCGCGATGACATGGATGGGGCAGTTGGACAATAACGGGCTGGGCGGAGACTACGATCCCGATGCCGCCGCCGCATGGGACAAACGCGCCGCTGATCTGGGCGATCCGGTGGGCAAGTTCAACTACGGCCTCAACCTGCTGCGCGGCCACGGGGTGGCGCAAGACCCAGAGCTAGGCCGCTTCTATGTGGATGAAGCCGCAAGCGACGGCCTGAAGATCGCCAAACGTCTGCAAGAGTCTGGCTATGATCCAAACGAGGTCACGCCGGACGCAGATGAGTGGAAATACGCGCCACTATTCTGAGCTGGGTGCGCTGGAGTAGCCGAACACTGGAAAAGGCACGGGCGCCCGATGGTGCAAGGTTGCCCAAATCGCAACCAACCTCTGATCAGTCTATCACGACCTTAGGCAGCCAGTGGCTATCGGGATCGGCCTCGTGGATGTCTGCCTCGGATACGGGCCTGAGATTTCCGTCTTCGGGTGGGGCCGATAGGATGCCCATATCCATTTCGTGCAACTGTCCGATCAGGCGGTCGCCATCACGCTGCAGGCGGTAGTAGACCCCGTTCCACATATCAATGCCGTATTCGGTGGCGCCCTTGTGGATAAACAACAAGTCGTATTCCAGATCGGTCAGATCGTCGTCGGAGACTTCGCGCTGCAGATCATAAGGGTAGGTGACATGGCACCAGTGTTTGTCCGGCCCCTCAAGACAGCGAAACGGGCGCATGGACAGGAAATGGTCTGCGAAGGGGCCCGCGCTCAGGTCGATCTGATAGGCTACGGCGTCGCTCTTGGGCTCGAAAGTCACGTGTCCGATCAATAACTTGTTGCCTTCTCCGTCGACCAGAGAAATGGCCTTCTGCCCCGACAGAGGATCGGCCAGCGCGGGCTGCGCGCAGATCAAAACCGCAGGGATAAACCAAGTGAAAAGCCTCCGCATCATCGCCTCGCGTATCAAAAAAGATGGCTCAACCTAGTTGAAATCGCCCGTTTGCGCCCTACGACCAATGTGCAATTCCAACACCGGTGCCCGCCTGCGAATAATACTCTCGCCAACAATCCCGACGCGTCGGAGATTCGGCGTGGAGGAAAGACATAAGTCTAGGGAGGATACCGATGAACCGGTTTATCATGGCCGCCGCTGCGAGCATTGTCGCAACCGGCGCAGCCTATGCAGAAGTTACCGAAGACGATCTGGCCAATGACCAAACGATCACCACTCAGGTTGTGACCAATGGTATGGGGCGGCATTTGCAGCGCTATAGCCCGCTGGACATGCTGAACAAGGACAACGTCAAGAACCTGCTTCCGGCCTGGGCCTTCAGTCTTGGCGGAGAGAAGCAGCGCGGGCAGGAAACCCAGCCGCTGATTTATGACGGGATGATGTATATCACCGGGTCGTATTCACGCCTCTATGCGATTGATCTGGAGACCGGCAAAGAGGTCTGGCAATACGATGCCCGCCTTCCCGAAGGCATTCTGCCCTGCTGTGACGTGGTCAACCGGGGTGCCGCCATCTATGGCGACAAGGTTATTTTCGGTACGCTGGACGCGCGGATCGTAGCGCTGAACAAGGACACGGGCGATGTGGTCTGGCGCGATAAGATTGCTGACTACAAAGCGGGCTATTCCTATACGGCGGCGCCGTTGATTGTTGATGGCCTGGTCATCACCGGCAATTCTGGCGGTGAGTTCGGCATCGTCGGCGCGGTTCAGGCCCGGGACGTCAATACCGGCGATCTGGTTTGGGAACGCCCCGTGATCGAAGGTCACATGGGCACGCTGAATGGCGAAGAAAGCACCATGACCGGAGAGCTGAACGCAACCTGGCCCGGTGACATGTGGAAAACCGGCGGCGGCGCGACCTGGCTGGGCGGCTCTTACGATGCTGACACCGATACGCTGGTCTTCGGCGCAGGCAATCCGGCCCCGTGGAACAGCTGGCTGCGCAATGCGGGCACCCCCACCGAAGGCAACAAGGGCGACAACCTCTATGCCGCCAGCCGCATCGGGATCGACCCCAAGACCGGCGAGATCAAGTGGCATTTTCAGACCACCCCGCGTGAAGGCTGGGACTATGACGGTGTGAACGAAGTGGTCGCTTATACCGACCGCGAGGGCAACCAGCGCTACGCCACTGCCGACCGGAACGGGTACTTCTACGTTCTGAACCGTGAGGATGGTGGGTTCGTCTCGGCGACACCTTTCGTCAAGGACATCACATGGGCCGACGGAATTGATGAGACCGGACGTCCGATCTTTGTCGAAAACAATCGCCCCGGTGATCCGGCCGCTGCGGCTGATGGCAACAAGGGTGAGGTCATCTTTGCCTCGCCGTCCTTCCTGGGCGGCAAGAACTGGATGCCAATGTCGTTCTCGCAGAACACCGGCAATTTCTATGTGCCATCGAACGAATGGGGCATGGATATCTGGAACGAGCCGATCACCTACAAGAAAGGTGCCGCCTATCTTGGCGCTGGCTTTACCATCAAGCCGAACTACGAAGATCACATCGGCTCGCTCAAGGCCATCGACCCCGATACCGGCGAGTGGAAGTGGGAATATAAGAACGACGCTCCGCTGTGGTCGGGCGTGATGACCACAGCTGGTGGCCTGGTGTTCTTCGGTACCCCCGAAGGCGAGTTTATCGCGCTGGATGACGAAACCGGTGAGAAACTGTGGTCGTTCCAGACCGGTTCCGGCATCGTCGGTCAACCTGTGACCTGGGAAAAGGATGGCGAGCAATATGTCTCGATCATCTCCGGCTGGGGCGGCGCGGTTCCGCTGTGGGGCGGTGAAGTGGCCAAGAAGGTCAACTATCTGAACCAGGGCGGTACCTTGTGGACATTCCGCCTACCGAAAGAGCTGGCCTCGGCGAACTGAGGCGGGTTCTGACCCCAAAGATCGCGCGCTCGGAATCCGGGCGCGCGTTTTCTTTGGTCTACGACCTTCCGCCAGTAGGCGTATGCTGACGGTGTTGCTAGACTCAGAGCAAAGAGAGTTTCAATGCAAAGGCGACCTTGATGCTTGCAGAACCCGCCAGACAGACCGACTTTGAGAATGTTCTGATTGTCGACGATCATCCGTTGTTCTGCGACGCCTTGTCGATGACCCTGCGCAGCGTGGCCGAGATCGGCGAAATTCACACCGCAGACCGTTTGGAAAACGCTATGGAACTGGTGGCCAAAGGGCTGAAACCGGATGCGGTGATGCTGGACCTGAACCTGCCGGATGTGGATGGCCTGGATGGTCTGGTGCGCTTGAAATCCGCGGCGGATGCGCCGGTGATTGTTGTGTCCTCGCTGACCGACAACCGTGTGATCAGCCAGGTGATCAAGGCAGGAGCATCGGGATATGTGCCCAAGCACAGCCAGCGCGATGTGTTCCGCACCGCGTTCGAGACGGTGCATGCGGGGGGAATCTTTGTCCCCGATGGCTGCGTTCTGATCGAAGATGAGGAAGAGGATGAACATAGCGATGCGGTCAATCGGCTTGCCGCGTTGACCAATCAACAGGGCCGCATCCTGCAACTGATCTGCGAGGGCAAGTTGAACAAGCAGATCGCTTATGACCTGTCGATTGCCGAAACCACGGTTAAGGCGCATGTCACTGCAATCATGCGGAAACTTGGCGTTCAAAGCCGCACTCAGGCGGTTCTGATTGCCAAGAAAGCATCCTTTGCCAGCGTATTGCAAGAATAGGGTCAGATACTCTAACCTCTCAGCAATCGTCGGGCTTTAGGGAGGAGTCGCGATGAACCAAGCATTCGGATGGGCCAGCACCCAGTCCGTCAAGCCAGGCATCGTAAAGACGGCATTTGCGGAATGCAGCGCCGACAACGCAGTCAGGGAACTGTCCAAGTCGCTGGGGGATGACCCCATGGCGCTTGTTATTCTGTTTGTCAGCCCCAATGCCGATCCTAAGGCGGTGATCGCCGAGGCTGAACAGGAATTTGCGCCCACGATGGTGGTCGGATGCACCACCGCCGGAGAGCTTGCCGAAGGTGGCTATAACGAGGATCAAATCGTCGCGCTTGCCTTGCCGCGCTCACATTTTGAAACGCGCACCATTCTGGTACCGGATCTGGATGTTTTTAGCGCGCAAGACATCATTGCCGAAATGATCCACAACCGAACGGCAATGACGCGCAGCTTTCCCGCTTGGGAAAACGAATTCACATTCCTGATGATCGACGGGCTGTCCACGAAAGAAGACGAACTGACATCCGAGTTGGCGATGGGGTTGGGGCCGGTGCCTTTGTTCGGTGGGTCAGCCGGCGACGGGACCGAGTTCGGCCACACCTATGTTCTACATGGATCACAGGCGTTGGAGAACGCGGCCATTTTGGTGCAAGTGCGAACCTCTTGCCCGATCAAGGTGTTCAAGACCGATCACCTTGTTCCTGCCGCGCATCGCATGGTCGTGACCAAAGCCGACCCGGTCAAACGCATCGTTCAGGAAATCAACGCGGAACCCGCAGCGCGGGAATATGCACGCATCCTTGGCAAAGACCCCGAACAGCTGACCCCCTTTACCTTCGCGGCCCATCCGGTCGTCGTTCAGATCGGAGGTCAGCATCATGTACGGGCCATTCAGCGGGTCGCGGGCAATGGTGATCTGGTGTTCTTTTCGGCCATTGATGAGGGGCTGGTTTTGACTCTGGCAGAACCGCGCGACATGGCGGTGCATCTGCGGGAAGAGATCGCAGCGCTGAACGAGAAGCAAAAGCCCGATACGATCCTGGCCTGCGACTGTATCCTGCGGCGGCTCGAGGCGCAGGAGAAACAGAAAACGCACGAAATCTCGCGCATTCTTTCGGACAATCATGTGGTCGGATTCTCGACTTATGGTGAGCAGTTCAACTCGATCCACGTCAATCAGACGATGACCGGGGTGGCGATCTACCCGCCCAAGGACGACTAGCGGATGATCGAGCATCTGACCGACCCGCTGGATCCGATCGAACGCCAGAATGAAAAACTGCTGAGGATCGTCGAGGCGCTGATGCGCCGGGTCGAGGAATCTACCGATGCTTCGGGTGCTGCCTATGCGCAATTCCAACGCGCCGCCGTGTTGGAACAAGAGATCCGTACCCGCACGGATGATCTGGAACGCGCGCTGGACCTTCTGAACGCATCCAACGCGCAATTGGCCAAGGCCAATGAGGAAACCGAAGCTGCTCGGGCCAATTTGGCGAATGCGATTGAGGCGGTGCAGGATGGTTTTGCCTTGTTTGGGCGCGATGAAAAACTGGTTCTGTGTAACAGTCGCTTCGGGTTGCATATGCCCGATATCCAGGGCCGGCTGAGGCCAGGCCTGCGTTTTATCGAATACGTTGAGCTTGTCAGCCGGTCTAGCTCTCTGCTGCTGCCGGAGGGGGTTGCGCCTGTGGACTGGGCCGAGCTTCGGCTGACGCGTCATGCGGATGACCATGTAGTGTTCAATGTGGGCCTGAGCGGCAATCGCTGGATGCAGGTCTCGGAACATCGCACGAAGGATGCGGGCACGGTTATCTTGCAGACGGATGTGACCGATATCATGCGGGTCGAGCGGCTGGAACGCGACCGCATTCTGGATGACAAATCGCGCCTGATCCGCGCCACGCTGGAACACATCGACCAGGGTGTCTGCATTTTTGACAACAAGCACCGTTTGATCGGCTGGAACAATCGGGCCAGCGAACTGCTGGCGATCCCAGTCGGGCAATTCCAGATGGGCACGCAGTTTGAAACGCTCTATGACCGGCTCGGTTCGAATATGAGTTTCCAACCGGGGATGAGCTGGGGTGATTTGTCCGACTGGACTAAGCGGCACACCTCCCGGCGTCCCTTGCGGTTTCTGCTGCATCGGGGGCGGTCGAAAATCCTGTCTGTCTTTGCGCAGGAAATGCCCGACAAGGGCTATGTGATTTCATTTACCGATGTGACGGCAGAACGAAAATCGGCGCAGGCGCTTCAGGACGCTAAGGAATTGCTGGAAAAGCGGGTTGAAGCGCGCACCGTTGAACTGGCCGACGCGCTGGGCGAGGCGGAACGGGCCAATGCGTCAAAGTCCCGCTTTGTTGCCGCTGCAAGTCATGATCTGTTGCAACCTTTGTCAGCCGCCAAGCTTTATGTGGCTTCGCTGAAAAACGGGTTGGATCAGTCGGAAACGCATGATGTGGCAACAAAGGCGGAAAGTGCGCTCAACAGCGTGGAACATATCCTTGAAGCACTACTGGATATTTCGAAGCTGGATTCCGGTAGCGCGACGGTCCACCTCTCGACCGTGTCGGTTGGTGATATGTTCAAGCAGATGGAGGACGCTTTCCGCCCGGTTGCACAGGCCAAAGGATTGGAATTACGGGTGGTGCCGACCAGCGCGCTTGTGTCCAGTGATGCCAGCTACTTGCGGCGCATCCTTCAGAACCTGCTTTCCAACGCAATCCGTTATACCGACGCCGGCAAGGTTCTGGTCGGGGTGAAGCGGCGCAAAACCCGCGTGTCGATCGAGGTTCTGGATACCGGAATTGGCATCGCCGCCGATCAGCGCGACATGGTTTTTCAGGAATTCAAGCGGGTGCAATCGGACGCGAGTGCGGCCGAAGGCATGGGCCTTGGTCTCGCCATCGTCGAGCGCGCCTGCGGGTTGCTCAACCACCCGATTCATCTGCGCTCCGAGTTGGGAAAAGGCACGGTGTTCTCCGTCGAAGTCCCTGTGGTACAGGACCAGGGGCAGTTCAGCGAAGGCCGTCCCGCTGCTGCTGACAGGAAAACGGGTCAACTGGCCGACATTATCGTTTTGCTGATTGAAAATGACGCAAATCTCAGAAATGCACTGACTCTGACGCTCGAGTCCTGGGGCGTTCACGTGCTGGAGTGTGGCGGTGAGGAACAGGCCGTGGACCTGCTGCGTGAGATCGGTATCACACCCGATGCGATCGTCGCGGACTACCAGTTGGATAACGGAAAAATCGGGACTGAAGCGGTGCGTCGGATCAAAACGGAATTCAGCGATGTGCCCGCCTGCATCATCTCGGCCAACCGGTCGCCTGAAACGGCGGAAGAATGCAAGGCGAACGGGTTGGAGTTAGTACACAAACCCATCGACGCGAAAGAGCTTAGACACCAGTTGGTCAGCTTGATTTCGCGTTGATCTTTGCACGGGTCTGCTCGCGGACCGTGAAAGCTAGATCTTGGCATTGATGTTGCTCAAGATCGACCCGCGCTGAACGAAGGGCAGTTGGGTTGCCGAATGCTGAGCCGGTTCGACTATGGGGAGTGATGCCTTGTTTGGCGTGAATTGGCGTTTGCTGAAATCGAGTATCCTGGCGCGTTTCTCTTTTGGTAACTTTACCTGAATAAAGTAGCGCTTAAGTTAAGGACAATTGATTATTTATGAGTATCTCACTACAGTGCGCGCCATGACCCAGACAACGAAAACAATCGGCACGACCTGCTATCGCCATCTCGGCAATGAAGGGCTGGAAACCGCCCGGTTCGATGATGAAACCTTCCTGCGCGTGTCGTCCGAGGCTGTCAGCAATTTGACCTCAACCGCCTTTGCGGATGTCTCGCATCTGTTGCGCCCCAGTCATCTTGCCCAGTTGCGCGAGATTCTCGATGACACGGATGCCTCGGCCAACGATCACTACGTGGCGCTGGAGTTGCTGAAGAACGCCGTGATCTCTGCCGAGCGAGAATTCCCGAGCTGTCAGGACACCGGAACGGCGATCATTCACGGCAAAAAAGGCCAGAACGTTCTGGTCCAGGGTGATCTACATGCGGCGGTTGAGCAGGGGGTCAAGGACACATGGGAAACGCGTAACCTGCGATTTTCGCAAATGGCTCCGCTGACAATGTTCAAAGAGCAGAACACTGGCACCAACCTGCCTGCGCAAATCGATATCGAGGCGCTCAGCGGGGAGGCGCTAGAGTTTCTGTTCATGGCCAAAGGGGGTGGCTCGGCCAACAAGACGTTTTTGTTTCAGGAAACAAGGCGATTTCTGGAACCTGAGCGGATACTGGCATTCTTTGATGAGAAGATACGGACCTTGGGTACAACGGCTTGCCCGCCATATCATCTGGCGATTGTTATCGGGGGGCTGTCGGCTGAACACTGTCTGAAAGCGGTGAAGAAAGCCTCAGCCAAGGAATTGGATGATCTACCCACGACCGGCAGCCCTGATGGGCGCGCCTTTCGCGATCTGGAGCTTGAGGCGCAGATACTAGAGCTGACCCGCAACATGTCGCTGGGCGCTCAGTTTGGCGGGAAATACTTCTGTCATGACGTGCGCGTCATTCGCCTGCCGCGTCACGGAGGAAGCCTGCCGGTTGGCATGGGTGTCAGCTGTTCGGCGGATCGCCAGATCAAGGGGCGGATCGACCGGGATGGGATCTGGGTCGAGCAGTTGGAACATGATCCGGCCCGGTTCCTGCCCGCGCAGGATGTCGCGGCGCAATCCGCAACCCGGATTAACCTGGATCAGCCGATGGATGATATCTGTGCCGAATTGTCCAAGCTGTCCGTCTCCAGCCCGGTTTTGCTGTCCGGCACCATGATTGTCGCGCGCGATCTGGTGCATGCCGAACTGGCCCGGATGATCCGAGAGGGTCAGGAACTGCCAGACTACATCCGCGATCACCCGGTCTACTATGCGGGCCCGGCCAAGACGCCCGAAGGGTATGCCTCAGGCTCGTTCGGGCCAACCACAGCCGCGCGGATGGACCCTTATGTGCCGGAACTGCAAGCGCTGGGCGCGTCCCGTGTGATGATCGCCAAAGGCAATCGCGCGCCCTCGGTCGTACAAAGCTGCAAGGAGCATGGTGGGTTCTTCCTGGGCTCGGTTGGCGGGGCGGCGGCAGTTCTGGGCAAGGACGTCATCAAAAACATCGAAACGCTGGATTTTCCCAACTTCGGGATGGAGGCCGTCTTTCGCATAAAAGTCGTGGATTTCCCGGCATTTGTGATTATTGACAACAAAGGAGGAGACTTCTTTACCCGCAAACCCGACTTCTAGCGCACAGGAGCCGCAATGCCGCCAACCTCGGACAAAATTACCCTGCGCCAGTTGCAGATATTTCTGGTGGCGATCGAGACGCGCAGCTTTGTGCGAGCGGCTGAGCGCCTGTCACTGACCCCGCCTGCGGTGTCGATGCAGATGAGCCGGCTGAGTGAGGAATTCGGCGCGCCTCTGTTTGAGAAATCGGGACGCTCGGTGATCCCGACCGAGGTTGCAACGGCTTTGGTGCCCTATGCCGAACGCATGACCGAAACGCTGGCCGAGGCGGTCGATGTTGTGCAGATCATGCAGGGCAAGCTGGACCACCGTGTTCGGGTGGCCATGGTGACCACGGCGCGCAATTTCGGCCCGCATCTGCTGGCGCAGTTTCAGCAAGAACACCCGGAATGCGATCTTCAGTTCAAAATCGCCAACCGGCGCTGTGTGATCGAGATGCTGGATACCGACCAGATCGACCTTGCGCTCATGGGACGCCCGCCGCGCCGGATAGAGACAACGGCGCATCAATTCGCCAAACACCCTTATGTCCTGATCGGCCATCCGGATCATCCGCTGGTGCGCTCCAGCCGCATCCGACGCTCGGACCTGCCGCACCATCAGTTCATCGTCCGCGAACGGGGGTCGGGCACGCGCATGGTGCATGAGTTCTTTTTCTCGGACTCGGGCCTGTCGCTGCCCAAGGCGCAGGAAATGGACAGCAATGCCAATATCAAACAGGCGGTCATGGCGAATATGGGGCTGGCCTTTATCTCGGCCCACACGATCGCGCTGGAGGCGATGGCCGGAAAGCTTAAAATCCTGAACGTCGAAGGGATGCCCGAATATCGCGACTGGTTCGTTCTGCATATGCGCAACAAACCCCTGCGTCCGGCGGCGCGGTCTTTTCGGGATTTCGTCGATCAGAAAGGCCCGGCCTTCATGGAGGATTTCTTCAAAGACGCCGGGATTGCAACATAGAATGCGCCCGCGCAACGATGGGCGGGTCAATCATTTTGCCCTCCAGCATGACGGCACCCAGCCCCTGCTGAGTGGCCCGATCAAAGGCCTCGACCACGCGGGTCGCCTGTTCCATCTCTGATACGTTGGGTGGGAAGACCTCGTTAACGATTTGGACCTGTCGCGGATGGATGCATAGGGCAGCGTCGAAGCCAATCGCGCGCCCTAGGTCGACGCAGCTGTGGAAACTATCCATATCGTGGATCTCGGCAATGCTGCCCGGTAGGCCGATGGCCTGCAGGCCACCCGCTTTGGCCGCATGGATCAAAGATTGCGCCGGGCCCTTCAGCGCCTCGACCGAGGGCGCATGACCGCAATCGGTCGAGAAGTCCTCAGTCCCGAATGCAAGCGCGCTCAGCCTACGAGTCGCTTTCGCGATACGCGCGGCGTTCATCAGCCCTTGGGCTGTTTCGATCAAGGCAATCAGTTTGATCTGACCCTCGGGAAGTTTAGCCTGTCGCTCCAGCATCGACAGATAGTCCGCCACCAGATGCAGATGGTCGGCCCCGATGACCTTGGGCAGCATGATCGCGTCGACGCCGGGCAGGATGGCTGCCTCAAGATCGCGGACGCATTCGCCCAGATCGGCATTGACCCGTATCACAACGGGTACCGCGCGGGCGGTCAGCACAGAGACTGCCTCTGCCAACCCGTCTCGCGCGGCTTGCTTTTGGTCGCGCGGTACGCTGTCCTCAAGGTCCAGCAGGATCGCATCCGCGCCCCGTTCATGCGCGCGGGCAATCAGCTCGGACCGGTGCGCCGGAGTGAACAGGTAGGACCGGATCATGCGGCTGCGGTCTCGGCGAATTCGGACCGAATGGTATCGGTATGTTCCCCAAGTGCGGGCACACGACCAAAGCGCGGTGTTTTCGGATCAAAGCTGTGGCGCACGGGGGACGCGACCAGATGCGCTTCATCCCCGTTTTCCAGTGTTACCGGCGTGCGGCGCAGCTGCGGGTGTTCGGCAAAGGTGCTGACCGAGTTCACGGCCCCATAAGCGATGGCTGCCGCGAACAGCTTGCCTTCCAGCTCAGTGCGGCTGTGACCGGCAAAGAACCCGGCCACGATGGCATCCAGTTCCGCGCGGTTGGCGACCCGTTGGGCGGCGTCGCAGAACCGGGGATCGGTCGCCAGAGCGGGCTGTCCGATGACATCGGCGCAGAGGCGTTTCCACTCGCGTTCGTTCTGGATCGAGATCGCCAGAACCTCATCATCCTTGGTGGTAAACCCGCCATAGGGCGCGATGGAGGGGTGATGCAGGCCAACCGGTTGAGGCGCTTTGCCCGCATAAACCGTATGCATCAAAGGCACGGTCATCCAATCGGCGGCCGTGTCGAACAGGGACAGCTTCACCGCGCTGCCTTTGCCGCTGATGCTGCGCGCGATCAGAGCCTTTTGGATACCGATGATCGCGTTCATGCTGGCGCCAATATCGCAGATCGAAACGCCTATGCGGCCGGGATGTCCGGGCGCTCCGTTGACCGAGACCAGCCCGCTTTCGCATTGCACCAGAAAGTCATAGGCCTTCATGTCGCTGTACCGTCCATCCTCGCCATATCCGTTGATATCGCAGGTGATCAGGCGCGGGTTGCGTTTACGCAAGACATCCTCGCCAAACCCGGCGCGGGCGATGGCGCCGGGGGCGAGATTCTGGATGAACACATCAGCCTCGTCCAGAATACGGTGCAGCAGGGCGGCATCCTCGGGGTTCTTGATGTCCAGACACAGGCTTTCCTTGCCGTGATTGGCCCAGACGAAATAGGACGCCGAGCCTTTCACCGCGCCATCGTATTTGCGGGCGAAATCGCCAGTATCGCGCTCGATCTTGATGACGCGCGCGCCACCCTGGGCAAAGTGGCACGACGCGAGGGGGGCAGCGACGGCCTGTTCCAGGGATACGACCAGCAGGCCTTCGTAGGGTTTGAGTTGGGTATCGCTCATGCTGCAGCTCGTGTGTTCAAAAGCGCAAGGGTGCGGTGCATTTCGTTGGCGACGATAGTCATGCCTTCATCAAAGCCCATCCCGGGCTTGACCAGCACGCGGTCGGGTCTTGTGGCCATGGCGGCGTGCAGACAGGCGCGGGCCGAGATATCGGTCTCGTTACAGGTGCCGCCCTGATACGCCGCGACACCATTGGCTTTGCAGTAGAGCACCGCGTCGACCGTATTGTGCAACGATCCCAGATCGGGGGTCTTGATCTGGACCATGTCACAGCAATCGGCATCGACGAAATCGACCACGTCCTGATAGGTGTTGCACCATTCGTCGGCCACGATTTTCACGTTGCTGCCAAGCGCCCGAAGCGAGGCCCGGATGTCGCGTAGCAAGGTGATCTGCCCGTCTTTTGACCCGGCGTCCGCAGGCCCTTCGATATACAGATCAAACGGGGCGGCGCGTTGTTCCAGCGTTGCCAGATAGTTGGCGATCTTCACCGCGTCATTGTCAAAGATCATGCCCACCGTACCGTAGACGTCGATATGCAGTACCGGATGATAGCTCTCATCCGTGCGCAGAGCTTGAATGCGACGCGACAGCCATGTGACGTATTCGGCTAGTTTCCCGCCCGTCTGGCCCAATTTCTGGGGGATGTTGTTGATCAGGCCGTGGGGCAGGGCGTCGACCTGTTTCAGCACCATCTTGTCCACGGCTTCATAGCGGTTGTCGCCGCTCTGCCCGAACAGGCGCAGAGGGGCCGCGATGGCCTCAAGCCCCCATTCGTCGCAGATGACCTCGAATTTCATTTTGCCTTTGGCAATCGAGGCCGCCGACAACAGCGCCTGCGACAGGCCATAGCGCACGGCGGTTTGCAGAGGCTGGCCGTCAACGACAAGATTGTCGAAGAATTCCGCGCTTTCACGGAAGTTTCGCACATCATGCCCGATCAACTGCGGCGTCAGATGTTCCTGCAGGAACGGAATGACGGAGGAGGCCAGAAACAACGGATCGCGCCCGGCGGCTCCAGAATATTGAACGGCCGCACAATCGCCCTCGGCAATCAGGCCGTTTTCCAGCTCCAGCAGGATCGAGACACTCTCACCGTATTGCCGGACGCGGGCGAAGCCGTCGGTCTGGGCCCGCCCGCAATAGACGAACCCGTCCTGTTTGGCCCCCTGTTTGATCGCTGCCTGATCGTCGAAATAGTACGAGGCCAGCCCCGGCGCGAAAACAACGTTCTTGATCTTCATGACACTCTCTGTGTGTTAGGCGGCAACCGAAGGCCGCCCAATGAGTTTGCTGGCCGAGATGGCGCGGACGTCGTCGACCACCATGTCAAAGGACACCTCGCGCCCCTCGGACCGGGCGCGTTCCGCGATGCGGTCCCGGTGAAAGGCCATGACATCCTTGGGCAGCGGCACATTTCCGGTCTCAAAGATCCGCAGCGCGCCGTGGTTGTCGCGTACCGGTGTCAGCTTGCCCGCGTTCCCGATGGCGGGGGCGAAGGGGATATCCATGACGCCGCTCTCAAAGGCCAGAACGGCTCCGCGCGCGATGTCGCCTTTGCCCAGTTTCAGAACGGCGCGCATGACGGCGTGAACTTCGGCTTCGATCACCTCGACCTCGGTCAGGATTTCGTTGCCGTCATTGCGGTTCTGATCCGCGATCATGTTGACCATCTGACGGGTCGCCTTGAGCCCGGCCTGGTTCGCCTCAAGCGAGGGGATGCCGCTGGCCTCATGCGGGGTCTTCACGATGATCTTGGTGGCCCGCGCCTGTTTCGCGGCCAGCGCACCCAGACAGATCACGGCCGTTGCCTTGGCCTCATCCTCGGGGAAGCCGCCCATCCACTGATGGAACACAGTGGTCAGTTGGTAATCGTCATAGCCCGCGTTCTGGAAATAGTGATGCCCCAGCCGCCGAAGCGAGCGCAGCGCGGCGACGTCCTGCACCAGATTGCCCGCCTGACCGTAGCCCAGCGTGATACAGCGCACGCCTTGTTCTAGTGCCAGAAGGCCTTCGATGATCGCAACCACATGCGACACGAATGGCGGCACCAGTGTCCCGGTCAAGGGGCCGAAGGGTTCTCGGTTTATACGGATGCCATGTTCTTCGAACCGGCCCACCAGACGGTCGCAATATTGCCAATGGCGGATCGACTGTTCCAGCGGAATGTTCTTTGCGTATGGGATGTTATAGGAAATCCCGCCGCCCTCGTAGGACGAAAAACCTGAACTGAGTGTCACTTCAGCCAGCAGGCGTGCATCCGGTGTGCCGTGCCGGACCTGAATGGGTTTTGAGACGGCCTCGACCAACCGCGTGCAGCCTTCAACACCATGGTTGACCGCCGGGAACCCGTTCAGCAGCGAGGTGCCCGCCGCGCGGGAGCGGTCGATGCCATCCTGCGCCTCGTCATATCGGTTGTGACGGGTATAGGCGTCGATGGTGGTGGGCAGCACATCGCAATAGGGGGCCAGCCCCTCCATCAGCGCGGTGTGTTCGCGCAACAGCGCAACGCCCGCACGGGGTTGCAACAGTGTCTTGCCGGTTTCATCCGCATCCGCCAAGGCCGCCGAGAAACGCTTCTCCGAAGGCAGCGCATGTTGACGGGCAAGGCCTGCCTCAAAATCCACGTCGGCACCGGTGTGCCAAGATTGCAAAACGCCCTCACGCTCGGCGTTGAAAACGGAATTGGGCAGCTTGGAATTCGTTATTTCTGGCGCGCCGGTCATGTCACCATCTGCCTTTGCTAAATTGCGGCCCAATCGGCGAACCCAGATGCGAAAGCGCCCGAGTTGTGGCCGATGTTCGGAAGGCGGTTCATGTCGATGTCATCTTTCAACAACGCCAAGACCTCGTCGATGTTAGCTGAGGCTGGGAAGACGCGGTCATAGCCCATGTCTTTGAAGCGGGTGACGACGGTCGCGAAATCCTGTTTGCCAATCACGAGGTTCCCGCCGACATAGAGCAAGATGTTCCCGATCCCTGCAGCCTCGCACCGGTCGCGCAGGCCCTGGCAATCGATCTCACCGTGCCCGTAGATGGATGAGACAAGGATCGCATCAGCTTTTTGAGCAACGGCTGCGGCGACGAATTCAGCTTGGCTGACCATGACCCCAACGTTCACGACCTCGATCCCGGCCCGGGTCAGCAGGCTGTCGAGGATCTTGTTGCCTACGGCATGGCAATCTGCACCGATCACTCCCAAAACGACTTTATGCGTGGTGCTGGCGTCGAACATGTCTCGCTCCTCCTGTGTCGCGCTTTGGGGTGTCGTAGCCGTGATTCTCAAAACGGTAAAGTTTAATGATGAACAGATAAAAAAAGATAAGGAAAAGTTACCTAATGCGCATCAGGCTGCTGCTATAGCTTGAAACGCCAAAACGGCAGCTCTCTGATGGCATCTGTCGCATCTGAGATAGCTTCTGTCCGAAATCGACACTGAAAACGGGGGCAACCCGGGTGCATAAAGTAAGCTGCAACGAATAGGAGCCTACATGCGATTCTCGGCGCTGCGACTTTTCAAAGAGGCCCTGACCGGCCACAAGGGCTGGGGCCCGCAATGGCGCGACCCAGAGCCTGCGGATGCTTATGACTATGTGATCGTGGGCGGCGGCGGCCACGGACTGGCCACGGCCTACTATCTGGCCAAGGAATTCGGTGCCGCGCGTATCGCGGTACTGGAAAAAGGCTGGATCGGCGGCGGCAATGTGGGGCGGAACACGACGATCATCCGCTCGAACTATCTGCTGGACGGGAATGAGCCGTTCTACGAGTTCTCGCTGAAGCTTTGGGAAAACCTCGAACAGGACTTCAACTATAACGCCATGGTCAGCCAGCGCGGTATTTTGAACCTGGTCCACACAGATGCACAACGGGATGCGGCGCGGCGGCGGGGCAATGCGATGATCCTGAACGGATCCGACGCCGAGCTGCTGGATACCGCAGGCGTACGCGCCATGTATCCGTTCCTGAATTTCGATGACGCCCGGTTCCCGATCAAAGGTGGCCTGCTACACCGTCGCGGCGGCACGGTGCGCCACGACGCAGTGGCGTGGGGATATGCGCGCGGTGCGGACATGCGCGGCGTGGATATCATTCAGAACTGCGAGGTGACGGGTTTCCGCATTGAAAATGGCAAGGTTCTGGGGGTCGATACCACCCGCGGCTTTATTGGGGCCAAAAAGGTTGGCGTCTCTGTCGCGGGCAGTTCCAGCCGCGTGATGGAGAAGGCAGGGATGCGCCTGCCGATCGAGAGTCACGTGTTGCAGGCTTTCGTCTCCGAGGGTCTGAAGCCTTTCATCGACGGCGTTATCACCTATGGGGCGGGGCACTTCTATTGCAGCCAGTCCGACAAAGGTGGTCTGGTCTTCGGTGGCGACATCGACATGTACAACACCTACGCCCAACGCGGAAACCTGCCCGTGGTCGAGGATGTTATCGAAAGCGGCATGGCGCTGATCCCGGCACTTGGGCGTGCGCGTCTCCTACGCAGTTGGGGCGGGATCATGGATATGTCGATGGATGGCTCTCCGTTTATCGACAAGACGCATATCGACGGGCTCTATTTCAATGGCGGATGGTGTTACGGCGGGTTCAAGGCAACGCCGGCCTCTGGCTATTGCTTTGCGCATCTTCTGAAAACCGACCGTCCGCATGAAACCGCCACAGCCTACCGGCTGGACCGGTTCATGACCGGTCACATGATCGACGAAAAAGGGCAGGGCGCCCAACCAAACCTGCACTGAGAGGGCGTATCAGATGATTATCAATCACCCCTTGCTTGGCCCGCGCGACGCGCAGGAGTTCACCTATCTGGGCGATGCTTCGCTGATCAATCGTCCTGACTGGCAGGCCGAGGACGCGGTGCAGGTGTTTCACGATTACCTCTACCTGCGTGACAACCCGGCGGGCGAGCATCGTGAGCTTTGGTATCACGAACAAGGCGACCGGTCGTGGCTGGTGGTCACACGCAACACGCTGACCCACGAAATCCTGAAGGTCGAACTGGCCCGTGACGTGGCCAAAGCGGCAGGGAAGGCTTCACAATGACTCAGAGCAATCGACTGAATGGCGGGCTGATCAACCGCGACGCCAGCCTCAGCTTCACCTTTGATGGCAAGTCCTATCGGGGCTATGAGGGCGACACGCTGGCTTCGGCCCTGCTGGCCAATGGCGTGCGCCTGATGGGCCGGTCGTTCAAATACCACCGCCCGCGCGGCCCGCTGACTGCAGGCAGCGAAGAGCCGAACGCCTTGGTCGAGCTACGCTCGGGTGGGCGGCAGGAGCCGAACACCCGCGCCACGGTGGCCGAGCTGTATGAGGGCCTGAACGCCAATTCCCAGAACCGCTGGCCGTCGCTGGAACGCGATTTCATGGCGATCAATGACCGGTTCTCGAACTTCCTTACGGCGGGGTTTTATTACAAGACCTTCATGTGGCCGAAGGCGTTCTGGGAAAAGCTGTATGAGCCGATCATCCGCAAGGCCGCCGGTCTGGGTAGCCTGACGGGTGAGGATGATCCCGATCTCTATGACAAGGGCTTCTTGCATTGCGATCTGCTAGTCATCGGCGCGGGTCCGACCGGTCTGGCGGCGGCGCTGACCGCAGGACGTGCGGGCGCTCAGGTCATTTTGGCGGATGAAGATTTCCGCATGGGCGGGCGTCTGATTGCCGAGACCGGCGCTTTGGCCGATATCTCCGGCGCGGACTGGGTCGCACAGGCTCTGGCCGAGCTGGCGTCGATGAACAATGTGCGGGTCATGCCACGTACAACCGTGTTCGGGGCCTATGACCATGGAATCTATGGTGCGGTCGAACGCAACGCGGATCACCTCATCGCGCCCGAGGCGGACAAACCCCGCCAGACCCTGTGGCGCATCTACTCCAAGCGCGCGCTGATCGCGACCGGGGCCATCGAACGCCCCATCGCGTTCGAAAACAACGACCGGCCTGGTATCCTGCTGGCCGGAGCGGTTCGGTCCTACGCCAACCGCTGGGCCGCAACGCCGGCGCAATCGGTTGTGGTTTTTGCCAACAATGACGACGCGCACCAGACAGCACGCGATCTGATGGCGCAGGGTATTAAGGTCCCGGCCATTGTGGACAAGCGCCCGGATGCTGCGGATGTCGAGGGCACCGAGGTTCTGAAAGGGGCCGAGATCATCAACACCTCGGGCCGTTTGGGTCTGACCTCGGTGCAAGTGCGGACCGCGAAGGGCCACACGACGGATCTCTATTGTGAGGCGCTGGCGATGTCCGGCGGCTGGAACCCCAACCTGGGCCTGACCTGCCATCAGCGCGGTCGTCCGGTCTGGAACGCGGATATCCACGCCTTTGTTCCGGGCGACGGCCTACCCGTTGGTCAGATCGTGGCTGGCGCGGCCAAGGGTGAGATGACCACCGACGCGGCGCTGCAGGGCGGTACGGCTGCGGCTGTGGCCGCTTTGGCTGATCTGGGAATCACGGCTTCCGCTGCCGATCTGCCCGCTGCAGCCGATGCGCCGGTCTCGATCAGCCCGTTCTGGCACGTCAAAGGCGCAAAACGCGCATGGCTGGACTACCAGAACGATGTGACCGTCAAAGACGTCAAGCTGGCACACCAAGAGAACTTCACCTCGGTTGAGCATCTTAAGCGCTATACCACGTTGGGCATGGCGACCGATCAGGGCAAGACCTCGAACGTGGGTGCCTTGGCGGTGATGGCCGAGCTGACCGGCAAGTCCATTCAGGACACTGGCACAACCATCTTCCGCCCGCCTTATACTCCGGTGGCGATGGGTGC
The DNA here is from genome assembly GCF_056539825.1 of Ruegeria sp. B10. Classification (NCBI taxonomy): domain Bacteria; kingdom Pseudomonadati; phylum Pseudomonadota; class Alphaproteobacteria; order Rhodobacterales; family Roseobacteraceae; genus Ruegeria; species Ruegeria sp. B10. The sequence goes on along the minus strand of NZ_JBQFVP010000009.1, from coordinate 232,760 downwards.
ATTCGGTGGCCGTGCTGTGGGTAAGGATTTCCACCCGACCCGCCTGACGCCCAGCCACAAATGGGCCGAGGAGCAGGGCGCCGTGTTTGTCGAGGTCGGCAACTGGCTGCGGGCCCAATGGTTCCCGCGCAAGGGCGAAACCCATTGGCGGCAATCGGTGGATCGCGAGGTACTGCAGACAAGAAACTCGGTCGGTGTGTGCGATGTGACGACGCTGGGCAAGATCGACGTGCAGGGCGCGGATGCTGCGGCTTTCCTGAACATGGTTTATTCGAACGCCTTTGCCAAACTGCCCGTGGGCAAGGTCCGCTATGGCCTGATGCTGCGCGAGGATGGCATTGCCTATGACGACGGTACCGCCGCGCGGTTTGCTGAGGACCATTTCGTCGTGACCACCACCACCGCCAACGCTGTTCTGGTCTATCGCAATATGGAGTTCGTGCGCCAATGCCTGTGCCCGGATATGGACGTGCAGCTGATCTCGACCACCGAGGCCTGGGCGCAATATGCAGTAGCCGGTCCCAACAGCCGTAAACTGCTGCAAAAGATCGTGGACCCCGAGTTTGACATCTCGAATGAGGCGTTCCCCTTCATGGGTTGTGGCGAGATTACCGTCTGCGGTGGGCTGTGCGCGCGACTGTTCCGGATCTCGTTCTCGGGCGAGCTGGCCTATGAAATCGCGGTGCCCACACGCTATGGCGACGGGCTGATGCGCGCGCTGATGGAGGCGGGCGAAGAGTTCGACGTGGTGCCCTACGGCACTGAGGCTTTGGGCGTCATGCGGATCGAAAAGGGTCATTCAACCGGCAACGAGCTGAACGGCACGACCACAGCACTGAACCTTGGCATGGCGCGCATGGTCAGCGCTAAAAAGGACTGCATCGGCAATGTTCTAAGCCGTCGGGAGGGGCTGAACACCCCGGACGCGTTGGCTCTGGTGGGGCTGAAACCAGTGGACGCGAATGAGACCGTTACGGCGGGCGGCCATCTGATGAATGCCACAGGCCCGGTCGATGCGGCCCATGATCAGGGCTACGTCACCTCCGCCGCCTATTCGCCGATACTGCAAAGTTCGATCGGGTTGGCTTTTGTCAAAGGTGGCTCTGACCGGATGGGTGAAAAACTGCGTCTGGTGAACCCGCTGGAAGGCCAAGAGGTCCTGGTAGAAATCGTCAGCGCTCATTTCGTGGACCCGGAAGGGGAGAAGCTTCGTGCATAAACTGAAACCCATCACCCCGCTGGGCGGCGACACGCCGCGTGTCGATACGGTCGGTTCGATCACGATCACAGAGGTCGTGGATCAGGCGCTGGCGTCTGTCGCGGCCCGCAACGATCAGGCTGGTGCCGTGCAAAAAGTGCTGGCCGACAAGATTGGCCTGAGCTTGCCCGAGGTTGGTCAGTCCGCCCAGGCTACGCCCTATGCCGCGCTTTGGATGGGGCCCGAGCAATGGATGGTCATGGCCTCGCATGACAGTCACGAGTTGCTGGCCGCTGAGTTGAAGCAAATCGTCGGAGACACCGCATCGGTTTCTGAGCAAACGGATGGCTGGTGCCGGTTCGACGTTCAGGGCGCGGCCCTGTGCGATTTGTTCGAACGGCTCAGCAACGCGCCGGTCCGCACGATGGGGTCGGGCGCGGCGATCCGAACCACGGCGGAGCACCTGGGCGTCTTCCTTTGGCGTCTGGCGGAGGATCATATGGCCGTTCTTGGCCCACGCTCTTCGGCGGCGTCGCTGCATCACGGCCTGTGGGCCGCAGCGAAATCCATCGCCTAAACCTTAGCCCGAGGGCAGCACATCGTCGCTGCCCACCCGCATCGAGTTCTTGGCACGCCGGTCGCTGATCGGCGTGACCCCAAACGTCTCACGATAGTGACGCATGAATGCGCTGGGCGTGGCGTAGCCGACCATATAGGCGACCTCGGCAATCGGGTCGTTTGTGTACAGCACCAATTGCCGCGCCTGGTTCATCCGCATCCGCCGATAATAGGTCAAAGGGCTGTGCCCGGTCGCCTTTTTGAAGCTCCGCTCCAGTGACCGCGCCGAAAGGCCCACGGCATCGGCGACTTCGCTGATCTGGATGGGGTTTTCGATATGTTCGGCAAAGTGCTGAATAGCCTTTGCGACTTGCTTGGGCAAAAGATCCTGACTTTGCGCGGTTGAGATTGCGGGCACCTTTTGCGTAACGGTCCCGCTGCGAATGAACGGGTGCTGGAACCAACAGGCGACCTCGGCCATGACATCACCGCCAAGCCGTTTTTCGATTAGGGTCAGCATGTGATCGAACACGGCAGAGGCGCCCGAGATTGTGCTAAAGGCCCCTTCTTCGCAGATCACTGTCCCATGGATCGGGATTTCGGGAAACTCAGCCTGAAAAGCGGCCTCGTAGCACCAATGCACCGACAAAGGGTTGTCGCGGGTCAGCCGGGTCCGGGCTAGAGGGAAGACGCCGCCGCTGATTGCGCCGATACGGGTCTTGTTCCGCATCAGACGCTGAAGCGCTGCATTCGCCTTGGAGGGGTTGTCGAAAACGCTGTTCGGGCTTGAGGCGAACAGCAGATGCGTCAGGGATTGGGCGTTTGCCAACGTGCTGTCGGGGAAAAAGGTGACCCCGGCCGAGGATTGGATCGGTTGGTCTTGCTCAGCAATGACATGCCAGCTGAACGCCTCCTGCCCCGAGATCTCATTCGCCGCGCGCAGCGGTTCGATACAGGATGTCAGGCATGCCATCGGGAACCCTGGAAAGATCAGGATGCCCAGCGAAATTTTCTCGACCTGATCTTTCATGAGCGTTGCTCTTTCACTAGGTCCTCGACAGTTTCGAGGATGTCATTTTCCAGTCTCCGGGCAGCGGGCGACAGCGCAGAATCAGCCTTGCGTATGAGGTGAATTTGCCGCTTGGCGGTCTTATCCGCCAGAGGGCGAAAGACCAGATCGGATTGCCCGGCCGAAATTGCCGCCATCTCGGGCAATAGCGTGACTCCGATTCCAGCCCGCACCATGCCCAGAATAGAGGTGATGTTATGTGCCGAAAACCGAGAGCCTGCGTGCAGTTTTTCCGCCTCGGGCCCGGGGATGCTTTCGGACAGGCTGTTGGCGATCAACTGCTCATTCTCAAGCGCGTCCCATTCGATTGCGCCAGTGTCACTGGCCAGCGGGTGGTCCGGTGTCAGCAGCACGCCGAACCAGTCGGTCAGCAAAAGCTGACTGTGCAGGCCCGACCCGTTCCCGCGCAGTGTCGCGATGCCGATATCAATGCGCCCCCGCGACAGCTCGTGCAGGACGGACTTGGAATCCATGTCGCGCAGTTCCACCCTCACTTTCTCGTAAGCCTTGGTATTTCTGGAAAAAACGCGTGGTATGATCGTGCCTGCCACCGATGGAACCGTCGCAATTCTGACATGTCCCAAACTGGCATCGGCAAAGTTTTCGATGGCCCGAACCGTATTGTCGAAATGCTGTAATTCCAGTTGCGATTGCTCGAACACGAACTCACCCAATGCGGTCAGCTTGTTCTTGCGGTCCGTCTCAAACAGCGGTTCGCCCAGATGCGTCTCAAACTGCTTGAGCATCATCGACACCGCCGAAGGGGTGCGTTTCAGGACAACGGCCGCGTCCGTCAGGTTGCCGGTGCGGGCTACCGCGACAAAGCCGCGAAGCATTTCGATCTTGAGTGTCATGTTGGAAGCTTCAATCTTGCTGAAGTAAACTTCAATAATTTTAGTTTGATTGATTGTCGCAAAAGAGTCCATACCCGCTCAGCAAATTCTCTATGGGGCAAACGGCTATGGCTGACATTCAAAAGAACCTGATCGCTGGTGAGTGGGTCACCGGTGAAGGTGAGATCGAAAACCGCAACCCATCGGACCTGAGCGATCTGGTTGGCATGTTTGCACAGGCCAGCGCGGATCAGCTTGAGGCAACATTGGATCAGGCGCGTGCCGCTCAGCGTGAGTGGGCCGCCTATGGGCTGGAGCGCAAGCAGGCTGTTCTGAACGCGATCGGCAATGAGCTGATGGCCCGCGCCGAGGAACTGGGCACGCTGTTGAGCCGCGAAGAAGGTAAGCCGCTGGCCGAAGGCAAAGGCGAAGTGTTCCGCGCCGGTCAGTTCTTCACCTACTACGCCGCCGAATGCCTGCGTCAGATCGGTGAGAACGCGGATTCCGTGCGCCCCGATATCGAGGTCGATGTTCGCCGTGAGGCCGTTGGCGTTGTTGCCATCATCAGCCCTTGGAACTTCCCCACTGCGACCGCGTCGTGGAAGATCGCTCCGGCGCTGTGCTATGGAAACGCGGTTGTCTGGAAGCCTGCCAACATCACCCCGGCCTCGGCAGTTGCGCTGACCGAGATCATCAACCGTCAGGACATCCCCAAGGGTCTGTTCAGCCTGGTCATGGGTTCAGGCCGGTCCATCGGTCAACGACTGGTGGAAAGCCCCAAGGTCAACGCGATTTCCTTCACCGGCTCGGTTCCGGTGGGTAAGGGTATCGCCGCTGCCGCCATCCAGAACCTGACCAAAGTCCAGATGGAAATGGGATCAAAGAACGCTCTGGCCGTTATGGACGATGCCGATCTGGATCTGGCGGTGACGCTGGCTCTCGGCGGTGCGTTCGGTGGCACCGGTCAGAAATGCACGGCGTCATCGCGGCTCGTGGTCCACTCTGCCATTCATGACGTCTTTGTCGAAAAGCTCATTGCGGGTGCGCAGGCGATGAAAGTGGGCCACGCGCTGGAAAATGGCGTTCAGATGGGCCCCGTCGTCAGCCAGCAGCAGTTGAGCGAAAACCTGGCCTATGTCGATCTGGGCAAGTCCGAGGGCGCGGAACTGGCCTGTGGCGGTGCGCGTCTCGAGATGCCGCATGACGGGTACTACATGTCGCCCGGCGTGTTCCTGAACACCACCAACGACATGGCGATAAACCGCGAGGAAATGTTTGCACCGCTCACCAGCGTCATCAAGGTTGGCAGCTATGACGAAGCGCTGAGCGTCGTGAACGACACCAACTTTGGCCTGACCTCGGGCATCGTCACCAAGTCGCTGGCCCGCGCCACGCATTTCCGCCGCAATGCGCGCACCGGTGTTGTCACCGTGAACCTGCCCACCGCAGGCACCGACTATCACGTGCCCTTCGGTGGTCGTGGCGACAGCTCTTACGGTCCGCGTGAGCAGGGCAAGGCGGCGGCCGAGTTCTACACCACGGTCAAAACTGCCTATATCAGCGCAGGCCCCGTCTGATGCTGATCGACTGCCTACAATATGTGAACTGGTCGGAGAAGGTCTTCCGCCAGTTGCGGGAGGGAGGCGTGGATGCGATCCACGTCACCATCGCCTATCATGAGAACTTTCGTGAAACGGTGTTGAATTTCGAACAGTGGAATCGCTGGTTCGAGCAATACCCGGACCTGATCATGAAAGGGCAGTGGGCCAGCGACATCGACACGGCGCGGGAAACCGGCCGGACAGCGGTGTTCTTCGGGTTCCAGAACCCAAGCCCGATGGAAGATGATATCGGCCTGATCGAGATCCTGCACACGCTGGGTGCGCGGTTCATGCAGCTGACCTATAACAACCAGTCGCTGCTGGCGACCGGCTGCTATGAGGCCGAGGATTCCGGCATCACCCGCATGGGCAAGCAGGTCATCAAAGAGATGAACCGCGTGGGCCTTGTGATCGACATGAGCCACTCGGCCGATCGCTCGACCATCGAAGCGGCTGAAATCTCGGAACGTCCCATCGCCATCACCCATGCGAACCCCTATGACTGGTCGCCCGCCCTGCGCAACAAGCGTGACGCGGTGATCCGGGCGGTGACGGAAAACGGCGGCATGCTGGGTTTCTCGGTGTACCCGCACCATCTTAAGGACAAATCCGACTGCACGTTGGAAAGCTTCTGCGAGATGATCGCGCGCACGGCGGAGAAATACGGTGCGCAGCATCTGGGGATCGGCACCGACCTGTGTCAGGACCAGCCCGACAATATCGTGGAATGGATGCGCGTGGGTCGTTGGACGAAGGAAATCGACTATGGCGAAGGCTCAGCCTCGGCCCCCGGTTTCCCGCCCATGCCGGGCTGGTTCAACGACAACCGTGACTTCGGCAACATCCGGGCAGGCCTACGCGCCACCGGCATGAACGAAGACGAAGTGGCCGGGATCATGGGTCGCAACTGGTACCGTTTCTTTGACGAGAACTTCAAACCGCTCGCCTGATACAGGTCAGCTAAACGACGAAGCTATGGCCGCATTCAAGATAGGAACGGCCTGACTACTATTAACGGAGGAGAGATGTCTGAGGCATCTTTGAACACTGCCCCAGTACAGGAAAGCCGGCTGAACAAACCGCTGTTCCTGATCTCTGGCGGTTTTATCGCGCTGTTCTGCATCGCGGCTCTGGTCGATCTGGACGCGCTTTCTGGCGCTGTGGATTGGGGTTTCAATGTCGCGGCCACTTATTTTGGCCTCTACTGGCAGGTGCTGCTGCTGGCCACCTTCCTGATCGGCCTGCTGCTGTGCATACTGCCCGGCGGGCGTGCCATCATGGGCGGCCTGGCCGCGCCCGAGTTCACCACCTTCCAGTGGGGCTCGATGGTCATGTGTACACTGCTGGCCGGTGGCGGCGTGTTCTGGGCGGCAGGTGAGCCGATTGCCCATTTTCTGTACCCCGCGCCGCTTTACGGTGGCGAAGGGGCAACGGCCGAGGCCGTGAACCCGGCCATCGCCCAGAGCTTCATGCATTGGGGGTTCCTCGCATGGGCCATTTTGGGGTCGCTGACCACGGTCATGCTCATGCATTACCACTATGAAAAGGGCATGCCGCTGGCGCCGCGCACGCTGCTGTACCCGGTGTTCGGCGACAAGGCGATCAACGGGCCGATTGGCCTCATTGCGGATGCGTCCTCGATCATCGCTGTGGTTGCGGGCACGGTTGGCCCCATTGGCTTCCTGGGTCTGCAGGTGAGCTATGGTCTGGCCGATCTGTTCGGCTTTTCGGATACGTTTGCCCTGCAGGCGACCGTTATTGCCGGGCTTGCTGCGATCTACACGATCTCGGCCATGACGGGTCTGTCGCGTGGTATTCAGGTTATGTCCAAGGTGAACGTGATCCTAGCGGCTTTCCTGCTGCTGTTCGTTCTGATCGCAGGGCCGACCGGGTTCATCTTTGGCTCGTTCTTCTCGGGCTTTGGCACTTACGTGGGCAACTTCTTCCAGATGGCGCTCTATCGGGGTGAGGCCGGTCTGTTCGGCGAACCCGGCTGGCTGGGCTGGTGGACCGTGTTCTTCTGGGGCTGGTTCATGGGTTACGGCCCGCTGATGGCAATGTTCATTGCGCGAGTGTCGCGCGGTCGTTCGATCCGCTCAATCATCATCATGCTGTCGATCATCGCGCCGATCGTGACCAACTTCTGGTTCACCATCATCGGTGGCACCGGCATCGCCATGGAGCTTGAGAACCCTGGCACCATTGCCACCGCGTTCGAAGGCTTCAACTTGCCCGCCGCCCTGCTGGCGATCACCAACAACCTGCCGATGGGCTTCGTGATCTCGATCCTGTTCCTGATCCTGACGACCATCTTTGTTGCTACCACCGGCGACTCGATGAGCTATGTCGTCTCTGCGACTATGAGCAACGAAAACAACCCACCCGCAGCACTGCGCGTGTTCTGGGGCATCGCGATGGGCCTTATGGCCATCATCCTGATCTCGGTTGGATCGGGCGGTGTGTCCAAACTGCAGAGCTTTATCGTGGTGACCGCTGTTCCGGTGTCTCTGATCTTGCTACCGTCTCTGTGGGATGCACTGCGCATTACGCTGGCGAAGGGCAAAGAGAGCTAAGCGATCCATGGCTGGGCCGGACGATCCGGCCCGCCAAAATGCCTGAAGATTTCAGGAGAAGACCAGATATTAGCACTTGAGGAGGCACAACCGAATGACAGACGTTTCCCGTCGTGATCCGAACATGGTGATGCGCCTTGCCCGTCTTGGCTCCATGCATCAGTCGCGCCTTTCGTTCATGCGTATCCTGACGCGACGACTGGCTCGGGAAAACTGGCGGTTTGAAAAAACTGCGTTCGAGATTGACAGCTCCGGCGTTGGCCATGCCGTCTATACCGCGCATGGGCCCGAGCGGTCCTATTCCCTGATCGCCTATGCCCATGATCTGCCGCCTGAGAAACGTTCGGATCGGGTGATCGCCGAGGCCTGGGATGCCACGTTCACCCTGTTTGACGGCGTGCCCACCGACGTCGATATCGAGCGTCTTTCGCACAATATCCCCGTTCAGGAAGCCGGGCGTGTGACCGGGTCGGAACTGTCAGTGTCCCGCGCCAACCGCTCGGTGCGTTTGTGGGAACATGTTGTGAGCGAACTGGCCGAAGGCCGTCAGCCCTCGACCGAGAAGATTGACGCGGTGGGCTACCTGATGCGGACCACTGCGGTTTACGGGTCCGGCAAGTTGGGCGCTGCGGATCGCGAAATGATTGCCGACCGTCCGGAATTCCGTGCTCCGTTCCAGGTTGAGATGCTGTCGGTCTACCTTACCCGCTGGTTCGTGACTGATCTTGTGCAATACATGGCTGATACCCGCGCCGCGGCCAACGGAGCGCAGGCCGAGAAGCTGGATGCTGGGATTGCCCGCTCGATGGGGATTGGAAACTCGACCGGTCTGGGGATGGCGCCGTTTTTGCTGAACCATCCAGTGCTGTTCAACAATTGGATGGCAGCGCGCGAAGGCGCAATTCAGGTCGTGCGTGGGGTAGAGAAGGCCGGCGATGCGGAAATTACGGTGTTCCGTGATGTGCTGCTGCGAAATATGCAGATCGTCGAGACCTGGCAGTCTGAACACCCGATCCAGATCGAGAAACTCGCCGCCCTGCGGGCCGATATCGCCAAGGTTCAGGCGTATCTGTCGGACGCGGATCTTGGCGCGGATCACCCCTGGGATGCGCTTTATTCCTGGGCCGAGCAGTCACTGACCCTTGAAGGTCAGGAATGGATCGCCTCGCTGATGCTGGAGCCCTATGGGGAACTGGTCGACGCCTTTGCCGAAGGTATGGCAGCTGACAACACCGCTACGTTCCGCATCGCCGGGGCAATGAAGATCGGTGATCTGCGGGCGCTTCTCAAGGATATTTACGGCTGGGCCATTGAGACCGATTGGGCCACCCCCGCCAGCAAGGCGCGCGCCTGGTATGTCTCGGAAGAAAAGTTGGAACCGCGTCTGGGCGAACGTTTTGAGGAACCGATTGAGGAATACGAGCAACCCTTGGCCCCTGGTCGGGATGCAGCGCAGCTGTTTCACGCGCTGGCCCATTGGTCGGACGATGCTCAGGTCGCCGATTTCCTGTTGCGCCACCCCGAACACCGCCACGTGCTGCGCCGTGTTCAGATTGTAGGGCGCGCGCCTTATGCCGAGATCCGCGACAACACGATCTCGGACCGGGTGCTGCCTATCGACATGCTGCGCTGCAAGCTGTCCTTCTTTGGGGCGACCAAGTTCGATCCCCGCTCGGACCGTTGGGTGCGGATCTGCATGTATGGCAACGCGCCCCTGCCGCATGAACTGACATCTGAGAACGCCGATTTTTGGGTCTTCCCGGAACTTGAAGGGGCCGCTGCATGAGCCACTCTCTGAACGAAATCGAGGCTATGAGCAAACGCGCCGCACGCGGCGCGGGCCTGTCTTGGGGTCTGGCCGAAGAGGCCGCCAAGGGAACGCGCTGGTTATCGGCCTTCGGGTTTTCGGGCGCCGAATTGCTGGCCGATCTGTTGGAGATGAACGATCGTATCCCGTCGATCGACGTCTCTCCCGTCTCTCTGAGCGCCGAGATCTGGCATGCGCCCACGCGCCGGATGAGCCCGCTGATCGCCGGCGCCTCACTCAGCGATTGTGCTGTTCGTCTGATGGATCGCGGCTCGATTATTATGGAGAATGTCAGCCTGCCCTTGCTGGCCGTGCCCTTCATGGGCGGGGCTGCGCTGCGGTTGGGTGTACCGGTTGCGGCCGAATGGCAGGGTGCGCGTCTGGCAACGGATGGGCGGCAGATCTGTGTGCAGGCCACGCCCGAGGCGCTTGAGGCCTGTCATGCAGACAAGATGGTCTTCAGCGCGCCGGCCGAGATGACAGGCCGCCGCGAGCCGGTCCTGCGCGCCGAGGTGTCCGACGCAGACTGGAACAGGCTCAGCGCTTTTGCCCACCGCACATTCGCACCCGCGACCGAAGAAAGCCGCCTGCGCGGTGCTGGCGCGGGCCTCAGCGACAACGACTGAAACTTCGCCCCTTGCGACAAGGGGCACATACTTACGAACGGAAAAGAAGAATGACCGCCACCGAAACCCTGACACTGGCCGAGATCGAAGATCTGGCCTTCCGCGCCCTTGTCAAAGCCGGAACATCCGAGGAAAACGCCCGCCCTCTGGCCGTTGCGACCGCAATGACCGAAGCGGATGGCGTCGCATCGCACGGGCTGGCCTATATCCCGATCTATGCGCAGCATGTGGAATGCGGCAAGGTTGATGGGGTTTCCAAACCCGTGGTTGCTCAGCCGCGCCCGGCGGTTGTTACCGTAGATGCGGCCACAGGGTTTGCTCACAGCGCGATTGATCTGGGGTTCGAAAAGCTGATCCCGCTGGCGCGCGAGCAGGGTGTCGCGGTTCTGGCCATCAACAACTCGTATAACTGCGGCGTTCTGGGTGTGCATACCCAGCGTTTGGCGCAGGCAGGCCTGATGGGGATCGGGTTCACCAATGCTCCGGCCTCGATCGCGCCGTCGGGTGGGGCAAAGCCGGTTGTCGGCACCAACCCTTTCTCGATCGCGGCTCCGGACGCAGATGGAAACGCGGCTCTTCTGATCGACCAGTCCGCCAGCACCATCGCTAAAAGCGAAGTCATGAAACATGCCCGAGAAGGTAAGCCCGTGCCCGAAGGCTGGGTTTTGGACGCGGACGGCCAGCCCACCACGAACCCCGAGGCTGGCCTCAAGGGCTCCATGGTCCCATCGGGCGGCTACAAGGGCGTTGGTATCGCCCTGACGGTCGAGTTGATGGCCGCTGCGATGACCGGCGCAACGCTGGGTTCGGTCGCCAGCCCGTTCTCGGGCACGGCGGGTGGTCCGCCGAAAACTGGGCAGTTCTTCATCGCAATTGACCCGCAGGCGACCTCGGACGGAGCGTTCCAAGAGAAGCTGGGTGAGCTGATTGCCTCGTTCCGTGATCAGGATGGCGCACGCCTGCCGGGCGATGGCCGCCGCACCTGCCGCGAGCGGGCGGCAACCGAAGGCGTTGCCGTAAACGCCGCACTGCTGGAAAAAGTGCGCGCGCTTCTCTGACGCGCACGGCATCACAAGATTGAAGGGGCGCATGGTCTGATCTGGGCATGCGCCCTTTTTGCATGCGTGTTGGAAACCTCAGGACCGCGGCTCTTGCAGCCACTGAAACCCGCCATCCCAATAGGCCAGAGGGTGGTTGTCGCTGGCCTCCACACGCTCGACCTTGCCGATGAGAATGCGGTGAGAGCCGAACGGAACCGTCTGGATGTGCAGGCAGGTGAAAATGGCCGAGGCGTCCTTCAGGACAGGCAGGTGGGTGTGTTCATCCATGTCCCAGACATCTTCGGAAAATTCCCGAAGCTCCGAATGCGCGGGGTCATCAGCAAAAGCCAGCGCCATGTCGATGTGGTTTTGTGCGGCGAAGTTGACGCAATAGACGCCATGCTCTTCGATCATGCCCAGAATACGGCTGTTTTTGTTCAGACAGATCAACACAGCAGGCGGAGTCGCCGTCAGCGAGCAGACTGCGCTGACGGTCGCGCCATGAGGTCCATGCTCGCCCGACGTGGTGACAATCGACACCGGCGTCGGGGCTTTGCGCATGGCCGAGATGAATTCAGTCGAGGTCAGCATCTTACGCTCCGGGATTGGGGTGCTCAGAGCTTGCATTAGGCAGGTTTTATCACAAGAATGAATTTCTTGCCGTCAGGCCAAGCCTTCCTTATGCAGGATCACCATGCGACACGCTTTGAGAACACGATTGAACCAACTGGGTCCGGGTGCCTTGTCCCGAATGGAACCCGTCGGTTTTGACAGCAACCGGATGCGGCGGGGATTGCCGCCCCTGCAGACGCTGATCGCGTTCGAGGCTGCCGCGCGGTTGCAAAGTTTCACCCTGGCGGCGTCGGAATTGAACCTGACGCAACCCGCCGTCAGCCAGCAGGTAAAACTGCTGGAGGATCGCCTTGGCATCCGATTGTTTCGCAGGTCAAACAACCAGATCAGTCTGACCGAGCAGGGGGAGCAGTTTGCCGAGGCCGTCGGGTCAATGTTGGACAGCCTGAGCGAAAGCGTTCAGGATCTCGCGCCAGATGCGGGTCGCACCATGCTGACGGTCAGCCTGTTGCCTTCCTTCGGCTCGACCTGGTTCGCGACCCGTGCGACCCGATTTCTTGAGGCGCATCCGCAGATCGACCTGATCACCCTGTCCACCGTGGCCTGTACCGGCTTTGGGCAGGAGGATGCAGATGCCGCCATTCGCTGGGGGCCGGGCGGCACGCCGAATGTCTATGAGGAGCGCCTGTTCGGTGAACGCCATATCCTTGTGGCCTCAGCCGCGCTACAGGATCAGCTGGTCGATGTGAAACGGGTGGATGACCTGGCCGGGCTCCCGTTTTTCAAAGACACCAACCACAGTGAATGGCGTGCGGTGATTGAGCGCAATGGCGGCAACCCGGATTTGTTCGAAAATGGTGCCTATTTCGGCGATGCCAGCGCCACGCTCAACGCCATCGCTTTTGGCGGCGGGATCGGGGTCGCCCGGGATGTCATCGCGCAGCATTTTCTGGACAACGGCACTCTGATCGCGTTGCCGTTCGAGGCGGTGGAAGGCCCGTTTGCTTATCATTTTCTTTGCCCCCACAGCCGCTTGAACCAGCCTCGCGTTCAGGCGTTTCTACACTGGTTGCGACAGGAGGCGTCAGTTGCATAAGAATTTCTTTGGCAATGGCCTAGGAATCGCCATTTGGAAGTTTGGCAGGATTGAGGAAATCTGGGGGAAACACATTCACCCGAATAGACTCGGAGCCTGCGGCCATGGAATTTTCGCTTTTCAACCTGATGACAAAACCCGTTGACGGGTCCACCCATGCCGACGTGTTCAACCAGATGCGCAACATGACGCAGATGGTCGACGAGGCGGGGTTCGATGTGGCCTGGTTTGCCGAGCATCACCTGTCGAACTACTGCATCTCACCGTCTCCGCTGATGACGGCTGCGAATATGGCCGCCCAAACCAAACGCATCAACGTGGGCCCCGCCGTTGTTGTGATGCCCTTCTATGAACCTCTGCGTCTGGTCGAAGATATCTGCCTGACCGACCAGCTGACCGAGGGTCGCCTCGTGCTGGGTCTGGGCACCGGCTATCAGCCGCGCGAGTTCAAGAAATTCGGGTTCGAGATCAATGACCGCCTGATGCGCGGCCTTGAGATTTGGGATTGTATCGAACAGGGCGTTTATACCGGCGTGATCGACTATCAGGGTGAACATATCCAGATCAACGATGCCGCGCTGTCGATCGCACCGGTACAGAATCGCATCCGCACCTTGGCGGTGGGCAACGCGCCCGAAATGCGTCAGAAGATGATCGACTATGGGGCCGAGCCGCTGACCACTCCGGCCATCGGGCCGAACTCGATCGTGTCGACGGCGCGGCGGCTTTACACCGAAACCCGCACGGAAAACGGGCTGAGCGGCAACGACTTCCCCTTTGCCGTGCAGCGCTATGTCTACGTCGCCGAGGACAAAGACGACGCCCGCGCCGCGGCCGAGCAGGCTCTGATCCATGCCCGCATGGCGAACAACATGCGCCGCCCCGAGCCGTTGATGCAGGGCGCGGATCTGAACATCGTGCCTTTCGACAACGAACCCACCCTCGACGAGGTGATGCAGCGGGCCATCATCGGTGACGTCGAAGAGGTCACCCGCCGGATCGTCGCCGAGACGCGCGAGTTTGGGATCACACATCTGAGCGTCTTCATGCAGATCGCCTCAATCCCGTTTGCCAACACATTGCGCTCGCTCGAGCAGTTTTGCGATCAGGTAATGCCCGCAGTAAAAGCGGCGCATGAGGAAGACAAGAAAGCGCTTGCCTCCTGATGGCGGGGCTGTTCTCGCTGGCCGGAAAGCCGATCCTGATCACTGGTGCGGCGCGCGGGTTGGGGGCGGCTATGGCCAAGGCCTGTGCGGATCAGGGTGCGCAGGTCTGGCTGCAGGATCTGAACGCCGAGGCCGTTGAGGGCACGGCGGAAGCGCTCAGAGGGCAGGGCGCCGATGCGCAGGCCACCGCCTTCGACCTGACGGATTTCGACGCCTGTCGGCAATGGGTGCAAGAGGTTGCAACCCAAGCCGGCAGCATCTGGGGGCTTATCAACAATGCGGGGATCACCAATCACGGGCTTGTCCTTGACCAGACAGTCGAGGATTATCGCAGCATCTATGAGCTGCACGTTATGGCCCCATTTGTGCTGTCTCAGGCAGCGGGCAAGGCGATGCTGGCCAATCCCGGCCCGCACCGGGGGCGGATCGTGTCGGTTTCGTCAATCGCCGCGACCCACCCGAGGCCGGGGGTTGGGAACTATGCGTCCTCCAAGGCGGCCATCGCGGGGCTGACGCGGTCTCTGGCCGCGGATTTCGGTGCCGATGGGATCTGCGCCAATGCCATTGCGCCGGGCTATGTGCTGACCGAGATGAACAAGAAAATCCTCAGTGACACGGGCTTTGTCCGCCGCATCGAAAACCGCACCCCGGCCGCGCGTTGGGCGGACCCTGCGGAAATCGCAGCGCCAGTGGCCTTTCTGATGTCCGAGGGCGCCTCTTACATCAATGGTCAGCTTCTGGCGGTTGATGGCGGCATGAACGCATTTTTACAATCGAACGAGGAATAACCCATGGCACGTCTGTCTGGAAAGGTCGCGCTGGTCACCGGTGCGGGCGCGATGAATGGGGGTATGGGCAATGGCAAGGCCACGGCCATTCGGCTGGCGCAGGAAGGGGCTACGATCTGCGCTTTGGACCTTCATCTGCCCGCCGCCGAGGACACCTGCGAGATCATCCGCGCCGACGGCGGTAAAGCCATCGCCCTGTCTGCGGATGTCACGCAAGAGGATCAGGTCAAGCAGGCCGTCACCGACTGCCTGAGCGCGTTGGGGCAGATCGACATTCTGCAAAACAACGTCGGCATCCTGAAGACCGGCGGGGCCATGGACAGCATGGTCGAGGATTGGGATGCGCTGGTTCATGTGAACATGAAGGCTGTTTTCCTGCCGACCAAACATGTTCTGCCGCACTTCGTGGATCGCGGGGCCGGGGTGGTGACCAATATCTCTTCGATTGCAGGGCTGCGCTATCTGGGCACGCCCTATATCGGCTATAACGCCACCAAGGGCTCGATCATTTCCTATACGCGCAACCTTGCGGCCGAGATGGCCCCGCATGGCATTCGCGCCAACGCGATCCTGCCGGGGTTCATAGACACGCCCATGGCGCGGGATATCACCGTTCAGAACTCGGACGACCCAGACGCCATTGACTGGGACGCGCTAGATCGTCAGCGAGCGGCGCGGATTCCGCTGGGCCGTGTGGGCACGCCCTGGGATGTGGCCAATGCGGCTGTGTTCCTGGCCAGCGATGAGGCGTCATACATCACCGGTACCGAAATCACTGTGGATGGTGGTGTGTCATGTCGCGTGTAAAAAGCCGCGCCGGGCGTGCTGCCCGTCTACAGGCTCAGAAATCGGTTCAGACCTGCCTGGCACCGGTGATGCGCAAGCTGCAGCCGCTTGAGGTTCTAAACGAGGCAGCATTGGAGCGCATCCACGATGCCTCAACGGCGATCCTGGAAGAGGTCGGCATCGATTTCCGCGATGCCAAAGCGCTGAGCGATTGGGCAAGACCAGTACAAAGGTTGGTGGCGACCGGATGAGGATCGACCGCGTCCTGGTGATGGAGCTTGTCGCCAAAGCACCTGCACGTTTCGTGGTTCAAGGGCGCGGGCTATAGACCGGGTTCACGATGGGCGGCGACTCCAGCGTGTTCTGCACCATGAAGGGCGCTCCGTTCACCCGTGATCTGGAGGGCCTCCGCCCGTTAACCACCGAGGCGGATGTGATCAATTTTGCGCGCCTGAATCAGGCCTGCCCAAGCCCTCACATGTCAGGCGGGGACACCTGCGAGCCAATGGATATCCCCGTTCCGCACCGCCATCTGACAATGATGCCCTGCGTTAGAGGTCTTTCAACAAGCGCAGGGCATCGTAGATCGCCGCATGCGTGTTGCGCGCGGCGACGGCGTCTCCGATACGGAACAGCTGGAAACGGCCCTCGGGGTTCGCAACAAGGTTTTGCGTTAGACCGTTGATCAACGCGTCATGATCGACCTGTCCCAGATTTGACGACAGGGGCTTGAGGTCGAAATACAGGTTGGCATTCGGCAATGTGCCATAGTTCAGAATGATCTGATCATAGGGCCGGTCCTGCAATTTCGCGCTGTAGTCTGATCCGATCTCGGCGATCAGGCGGTTTCCGTCCCGCCGCACGCCCTTGAGGCGGCGCGCTACGGTTACGGTCACGTCCTTGTCTTGCAGGTTGGTCAGATACGGCGTGAGGTTCAGCCCCATCACATCGGGGGCAAAGCTACGGTCGGGGGTCATGATTTCGACCTTCGCAGTGTCAGCAGCAATCTCGGCGGCCTGAAGCCCGGCGTGATCGCCGGCCTCGTCAAAGATCAACACATAGCCAGAGGCTTTCACGTCACCCGACAGGATGTCCCATGAGGTGATGACATGGGGCAGATCCTCCATCTGCTCATAGAGCCGCATCTGAGGCAGCCCGCCGGTGGCCACGATGACCAGATCCGGGTTCAGTGCGGTGACGTCTTCAGCCTCGACCCAAGTGTTGAAATGAAAACTCACATCCCGTGCGGCACATTGGGCCATGCGCCAGTCGATGATCCCGATCATCTCGCGCCGCCTTTGGGATTGCGCGGTCAGGCGTATCTGCCCGCCGGGGTCCGGGGCAGCCTCGAGCACCGTCACGTCATGACCGCGGGCGGAAGCAACCCGCGCGGCCTCCAGCCCGCCGGGGCCGGTGCCGATGACCACAACCTTGCGCGGGGTCTCGGCCACGGGGATCAGATGCGGCATCGTCAGCTCGCGCCCGGTTGCGGCGTTGTGGATGCACAGTGCCTCGCCACCTTCGTAAATACGATCAAGGCAGTAGGTGGCACCGACGCAGGGCCGGATATCATCCTCACGCCCCTCGATGATCTTCTGCACCAAATGCGGGTCGGCCATATGGGCGCGAGTCATGCCCACCATGTCCAGACGTCCTTCGGCCACGGCGTGGCGGGCGGTGGCGACATCCGGAATGCGGGCGGCGTGGAACGTAGGCAGGCCGATCTCGGCTCGCATCCGTCCCGCGAAATCCAGATGCGGCGCCGAGGGCGACCCCTGCAGCGGGATCACTTTTGACAGCGCGGCATCGCTATCGATCCGCCCGCGCGTCACGTTGAGGAAATCGACCAGCCCCTCATCCCTGAGAAGACGCGCGATGCGGAACCCCTCTTCCTCGCTTACGCCGCCTGGTTTGGTTTCATCCATCGAGAACCGGACACCCAGAAGGAAGTCTTCACCAACCTTGTCGCGCATGCGGGCCAGAACCTCACGTGCGAAACGGGTGCGGCTTTCCAGCGTTTGTGGGCCATACGGCCCCTCAAGTTCGTTCGTCAGCGGGGACCAGAACTGGTCGGGCAGGTGGCCGTAGCACTCGATTTCCAGCCCGTCCATGCCGCCTGCCTTCATGCGTTCGGCCGCATCGGCATAGTCCTGAATGACCCGCGCTATGTCCCAATCCTCCATGAGTTTGGGATTGTAGCGATGCGCGGTTTCGTGATGATGCGTCGGCGCGACCGAGGGCAGCCAATCCCCTTTGCTCCACCCGGTGCGGCGGCCCAGATGGGTCAGCTGGATCATCACCGCGCAGCCGTGATCATGCAGCTCATCCGTGAGGTTTTTGATCCAAGGCACCACCTCGTCACGATAAGCCAAAACGTTATTGAACGCCGGAGGGCTGTCTTTGGACACACAGGCCGACCCAGCCGTCATCGCCAGCGCAACACCTGCCTTGGCGCGTTCCGCATGATAGGCGCGGTAGCGATCCTTAGGCATACCGTCTTCGGGATAGGCGGGTTCATGACTTGTGGTCATAATCCGGTTGCGCAGGGTGAGGTGCTTTAACTGGTATGGCTGCAGAAGTGGATCGTTGCTCATTGCGATGCTCTCACGGAAAAGCTGACGAATGAAGAGATAAAGGCCCGCGTGGCTGCGAAGACGGGGCTGAGGGCTACTCCTTCGCCGTATCGTCTGCATTCAGGTTCAGAGCCGCCATACCGCTGCTGCCCAGGTCAACGGCTGCAAAAGGGCCGCCGTGATGGATGTTCGCGGGATCAAAGGGGTCAAGCGGGCCGTCCTTGGCAAAGATCTCATCGGCGAATTGCTCGGCATTGTCCTTGGGCCGGAAACCCAGATGCCGCGCCTTGGAGTTGTCAACGGGCGCGCGGTCATTGTCTGACACGCCATAGACGATGCTGAATCCGGTGACCGGGGTTTTGATCGCCTGTTCGACCATATGCACCAGATCATCATAGCTGAGCCACGTTCCCACCGCGCGACTGTTCGTGACCTGCGCGCAGGACAGGATGCGCAGGCAGACGGCCTCGAGCCCGCGCTTGTCCCAGTAAAGCGAGGCGAGGTCTTCGGCGAAGCACTTGGCAAGCCCATAGAACGTGTCTGGTCTGTGTGGCGCGTCGATTCCGATGAAATCGGTCTTTTTGTGCATGCCGACCGCATGGATTGACGAGGCGTAGACTACGCGCCTCAGATTATTGCGATGGGCGGCCTCCCACACGGTATATGCGCCGTAGAAGTTCGGGCCCCAAAGTACATCCATCGGGGCCTCATCCGCGATGGCGCCGAAATGAACCACCATATCCGCGCCTTCCAGAAGCTCTGTCATAGCTTCAAGATCGGCAAGATCGGCCTTCACATAGCTTTCGTTCGGCGCGAGGTTGGGCACGCTGTCGGCGATGTCCGAGGAGACCAGCTCGTCGCACAGTTTCGACAGCGGCCCGCGCAAGTATGATCCAAGCCGCCCCGCCGCGCCGGTGAGGACTAGTTTCTTCATGGGCGAACTCCTTTCAGATTGGCGACTGCATCAGAGATGCGGTTCAGGGCCGTGTTCAGAACGTTTTCGGACGCGGCGGTCGAAATGCGGAAGAAGGGCGACAGTTCATAGGCGCTGCCGGGAACAGCTGCCACACCGGCCGCGCTGAGAAGATAGGCGGTTACATCTGCGTCCGAGGTCAGAGTTGCGCCGTCGGGAGTCATAGCCCTGATCAGCCCCTCACAGCCGATCAGACCGTAGAACGCTCCGCCTGGCGGGTCGAGTGTCAGGCCGGGAATGTCGCGGATGCGTTCGACCACAAGGTCGCGACGAGCCTCGAACGCGGCACAGAAACGGCGCACTTCATCCTGCGGACCGTTTAAAGCAGCCGCCGCTGCGGCCTGCGCGATCGAACAAGCGCCCGAAGAAATCTGGCTTTGTACCTTGGTCATTGCTGCGATCAGCTCTTTCGGGCCTGCGCCATAGCCGATGCGCCACCCGGTCATCGCATAGGCCTTGGAGACCCCGTTCACCGTCAGCGTCCGATCTTTCAGCGTCGGGCACAGGGCTGCGAAAGACCGGAAGACGCGATTGTCGAACAGGATGTGTTCGTAGATCTCATCAGACAGGATCAGGATGCGGTCCTGTTGTTCCAGAACCGCGCCGAGGGCCGCAATCTCAGCGTCCGAATAGACCGCGCCCGAGGGGTTCGACGGTTGGTTCAGCAACAGCCAGCGTGCCTTGGGTGTGATCGCGGCGGCCAGCCTGTCAGGGGTCAGGCGAAATCCGTCCTCAGCGGGGCATTCGATGGCGATTGGCGTACCGCCAAGGATGAGCACGATGTCCTTGTACTGCCCAAAATAGGGCGCGCAGAGCAGAACTTCGTCGCCCGGCTCGAGCGTGGCCATGAAAGCGTTGAACAGCACTTGCTTGGCCCCGTTCGACACGATGACTTCATCGGGTGCGTAGGTCAGATCGTTTTCACGCTGCAGCTTGTCGGCAACGGCCTTCCGCATGGTCAGGGTGCCGTTGGTGGGCGGGTACTTCGTCTCACCCGCCAGAGCCGCCTGATGTGCGGCTTCCTTGATGTGGTCGGGTGTGTCGAAGTCGGGCTCTCCGAGGCCCAGATCAATGACATCCTCACCCCGCGCGCGAGCCTCTTTCGCGGCCTGGCTGACCCAAGCCGAGGCCGAGGGTTTCACGGATGCAAGGCGCGAGGCAGCAAAACTCATTTCAGGTGATCTTTCGTTTGAGCCAGAGCCGTATCAGCTGCGCGCGCCAGAAGGCCCGTATCAATGGCGTTCGCAACGAAGGTGAACCCTTCGTTCAACAGTTCGGCGGCAAAGGCCGGGTCTGTGACAAGGGTGCCGACGGGCACCCCGCGCGCGATCAGTTTCTGCGCGGCTTTTCTGATCTCAGACCAGACCTCGGGATGCATAGTATTGCCAACATGACCCAGATCGGCGGCAATATCCGCCGGGCCGAAGAAGATGCCGCTGACACCATCGACAGTGCCGATGGCCTCGGCTTGATCCAAGGCGGCGCGGGATTCCACTTGTAGCAGAACTGTCAGCTCGTCTTCGCAGCGCGTCACATAGTCCTTGATCCGCCCAAAACCCGTTGCGCGGCTTGCGCCTGCCATCCCACGAACCCCGCGCGGGGGGTAGCGCGTGGCCGCGACCGCGCGTTCGGCTTCTTCCACCGATTGGATCATCGGAAACAGAAGCCCAGGTGCGCCGAGGTCAAGCAGACGTTTGACCACAACCGCATCATTCCATTCGACGCGGACAAGTGCTGTGGTCTGATACGCCTCGAAGGCTTGCAGCTGAGACAACACGCTGTGATAGTCGTTCGCGCTATGCTCCATGTCGATCAGCGCCCAGTCATAACCTGAGGTGGCTATGACTTCGGCTGCATTGTTACTGCACAGGCTGACCCACACACCAACTTGTTTGTCGCCATTTGCGATCGCATGGGTGAAACGGTTGGGTGTTAGCTTCATCAGATCACTGCCTTTTCGATGATTGGTTGTCCTGCCGGGATACGTTCGTAGTTGAAGGGCGTCAGATCAAGCGCGCGGTATTCTCCATAGGTCAGCCACTCGGCCGTGCCACGCCCCATCGCAGGAGATTGCTGCAGCCCGTGGCCCGAGAACCCGTTCAGGAAGATGAAGTTCGACAGCTCGGTATGCGGACCCATGATTGCGTTGTGATCGAAGGTGTTCATCGCATAGTGCCCGGCCCATTCGCTTTGCAGCTTGATCGCTTCGAATTGCGGGATACGCGTGGCGAGGACGGGCCAGACGTGGTTTTCCCAGAAGGCGTGATCCATGTTGAAATCATCGAAATCCACCGCCGGGTCGATGTCGGAATGTCCGCCGCATTGATACGTGCCGCCTCCGACTTCGCGCACATGAACGCCCGAAGGGTCAATGGTCAACGGCAGGTCGCGGTCTAGTGGCTGTTCGGCCTTGAAAATCCAGGAATAGCGTTTGCGGGGTTCGACCGGCACGTCAATCCCCGCCATTTGCGCGGTTCTGGCGGCCCGAGGGCCGGACGCATTGACCACCTGTCCGCACGCAATGACTTCGCCCGAGGCGAGCATGACGCTTTCGACCTTGGTGCCTGCGGCGTTTCGGGTGATCTCGACGACTTCGTTCTGGACCCATTCGACGCCACGCTCGCGGCTTTGTCGCCGCCACCAGTGATCGAGGGCTGCGCCGTCGAAATAGCCTTCGTCAACCAGATTGATCGAGCCCACGACGATGTCATCAACATTGTAGAACGGGTAGGCGGCCTTGATCTCATCAGCGTTCATCAGCTGCGTTGCCGCACCTGCCGCCAACTGCACCTTCTGGTTCTCGCGCAGCACGTTGGCAAAGCCTTCGTTGTCCGCCAGATACATGTAGCCAAAGGAATGGATCGAAAGCTCGGGCACCCGGTCGTCTCCACCCATATAGCCGCGCAGGTTCTTGACGAAATCGGCGGCAAATTGACTGATCCGCACGTTCAGCTCGGCCGAGAATTGCTGCCGGATACAGGAGTTCGTATGCCCAGTTGAACATGAGGCGAAGGTCATGTCGCGTTCGATCACCAGAACCGAGCCATTGAAATCGGCATTGTCCGACAGGAACCAAGCGGTCGAGGCGCCCATGATCGCGCCGCCTATGATCACCACGTCATAACTTTGCCGGGCCGGGCTTTGGTTGCTCATTCGTATTCTCCTTTTGCAACGGCACGGTGGATCTCGGAGATCTCGGATGCCGTCAAGCCATAGTCGCGTGATGCTGTTTCGTCTGAAATATAGCCGAGCGCCAGATCACGCTTCACCATCTGTTTTGACCGTTCCGACGGGTCACCGTAGCCAGCACCGCCGGGGAACGCCATCACGACTTTGCGCCCGTGTGGTACAAACTGTTTACCTTTGACACGCATGTCAGATCCGTCGTCTCGGGCAATGGTCGTTGGTGCCCCATTTCTCCCGCCACGACGACCGCGCGCGGGGTGTTGGCTGCGGTCGAACATGGCCTGAATGTCGAACTCGTACCCCTCTTGCGCGCCGACCTCCATATACTGGCCCAGCCCACCGCGCGTTTTCCCAGCACCACCGCTGTCGGGGCGGAGTTCCTTGCGCCAGATGATGACGGGGCCCGCGTGTTCAGTGGCTTCGATCGGCATGGTCATGACGCCCGAGGGGAAGGCGGTGGCGTTCATCCCATCATGTTCCGGCCGCGCGCCGGACCCGCCCGAGTTGAAGGTCAGCACCTCGGACCGGCGGGCGCCTTTAGGGGCCGGAGCATCGGTGCGGGGGCGCAGGCTAACCTGAAAGTTGCACAAACATCCCGCGCCTTCGGCAGGGACAAGGCCGGGAACGATCTTGTCGAACGCGTCATAGACCGCATCGGGCACGAAATGGCCCACGATATGGCGCAGTGCGACCGGAGCCGGGTGCAGCGCATTCACGATGGTGTTCTCAGGTGCGGTGACCTCAAACGGGGCCAATGATGCTGCGTTATTGGGGATCTCGGGCGCAATCGCGACCTTGAGCGCGTAGCAGGCATAGGCTTTGGTATAGACCAGCGGGCAATTGATCCCTTTCTTGTCCACCCCCGAGGTTCCGGTGAAAGCGGTCACGATCCTGTCGCCTTCGACGCTAATCCTGACCTTTAACGTGATCGGAGTATCAAAACCGTCCATCGTCATTTCACCCTCAGCGGTTTTCTGAGGCAGGGCGGCGATACGCTCCAGCGTCGCTCGGCGGGAGTTGTCGAGGATGAACGCGGCAATCCCATCGAGGGTTTCGAGGTCGAACTCCTCCATCATGTCGATCAGACGGCGGTGGCCGATTTCGTTACAGGTGGTCAAAGCGTAGATGTCTCCGATAAGCTGATCCGGCTCGCGCACATTGCCGCGAATGAGACGCACCAGCGTTTCATCCACATCGCCACGGTCGGCAAACTTCATGATCGGGATGTACAGCCCTTCCTCATAGACGCTTTGAGCATCCGCCCCGAAGCCGCGCCCGCCGATATCCACGATATGCGCGGTACAGGCAAAGAACCCGACCAATGCGCCCTTGCGAAAGGATGGGGTGACCATAGTGATGTCATGTAGGTGGCCTGTGCCCTCCCACGGGTCATTGGTGATGTAGACGTCGCTTTCATGCATGTTCTGCCGGCCAATTCGGCGAATGAAATGTGCGACCGCATCGGCCATCGCGTTCACGTGACCTGGCGTACCGGTCACGGCCTGCGCCAGCATGTTCCCGTGCGTGTCGTAGACCCCCGCCGACAGGTCCCCGGCCTCACGGACCGAGGTCGAGAATGCCGTTCGAACCAACGCCTGCGCCTGTTCCTCAACAACCGAGATAAGACGGTTCCACATGACCTGATAGGTGACTTTGGAATGCTCGTTGCTCATCACGCGGCTCCTTTGGTCACAACTTCGATGCAGCCATCGGGCTGGCGGATGGCGTCCCGGCTGGCTGGGACAACGATGGTTGTTTCATCTTCGGTCACGATTGCAGGTCCCTGCGCGCGCTGCCCGGTCTGCATACCCGCCCGGTCGACGGTATCTGAGTCCAGGTAACGGCCGGATGCCGCATCAAAGACCTGTCGCGTTCCTTCGGACATAGTCGAGCCTGTTGCGTCTGTGACGGCAATCGGCGTGACCTCTTCGGGCGGGGTGCTTGCGTTGACGGACCAGACTGTGATCTCGATATCCATGCCCGCGACCGGGCGGCCAAAAAGCTTGGTATAGCCTTCCTCGAACCGGGCCTGATATGTGGCGGCGTCGGGGTTCATCGCCTGTTCTTCGGTCAGTTCGATCGGGATTTCCCAACCCTGACCGGAATAGCGCATATAGGCTTTGAAATCGGTCCGGATCGGGCTGGTCGCATCGCAGGTTCGAACAAAGCCCGTTGTTTCGTCCTTCAGATCGGACAAAAGCTGCCTGATCCGTCCCGCGTCGAAATCGCTGAGTATCATATAGACCGAGCGGTTGGCCTCAAAACTGAAAGGCGCGCGCAGGAACCCGATGGCCGAGCCGACCCCGGCCCCCGGCGGAACCAGCAGGCGTTCGACTCCGAGCTTTTCACACAGACGCCCGGCGTGCAGAGGGGCCGCGCCCCCAAAGGCGATCATGGTGTATTCGCTCAGGTCTTCACCATTCTCAACGGCGTGAACGCGTGCTGCGTTGGCCATGTTTTCGTCCACCACCTCGGCCACGCCAAAGGCGGCCTCGACCGGGTCCATGTCTAGCATGTTGCCAACGTGGTCGGTCAGCGCAGATTTGGAGTTGTCCGGGTGCAAAACGATCGAGCCACCGGCGAAATTGTTCGGGTCCAACTTGCCTAGAACCAGATCAGCGTCTGTCACACCGGGGCGCGTGCCGCCGCGTCCGTAGCAGGCAGGGCCAGGCTCCGACCCGGCGCTTTCCGGGCCCACGCGGATCTGGCGCATCCCGTCCACATGAGCCAGGCTGCCGCCGCCCGCGCCGATCTCTACCATGTCGATCACCGGGATCGAAATCGGCATGCCCGAGCCCTTCTTGAACCGATAGGTCCGCGCGACCTCAAACACGCGGCTGGTTTTGGGCGTCTGGTTCTTGATCAGGCAGATCTTGGCCGTGGTGCCGCCCATGTCAAAGCTCAGCACTTTGTCCAAACCGTAGCGCGCCGCGATATGCGCCGCAAAAACCGCACCTCCAGCGGGGCCGCTTTCGACCAGCCGCACCGGGAACTCCGCCGCATTCTGGATTGAGATGATGCCGCCACCCGAATGCATCAGGAAGATCCGGCATTTCACGCCTTGAGCGCGCAACTGATCCTCAAGCCGACCCAGGTATGAGGCCATCAGCGGCTTGATATAGGCGTTGGCGACTACCGTGTTGAACCGCTCATACTCGCGCATCTGAGGCGAAACTTCGGACGAGATCGAGACTGAAACGTCCGGCAGTTTCTCGGCCAGAACTTCGCGTACCAGATTCTCATGTGATGGGTTGAGGTAGGAATGGATCAGACCCACCGCCACCGACTCAAACCCGGCTTGTGCAATCTTGTCCACCACGGCTTCGACATCGGCGCGGGTCAGATCAACCAGAACTTCGCCGCGGGCATCGACGCGGCCGGGAACGGTAAAGCGCATGTGTCGCGGAAGCAGCGGGTCAGGCAGTTTGAGGTTCAGGTCATATTGCTCGAACCGGCTTTCGGTCCGCATTTCGATCACATCGCGGAACCCTTCCGTTGTGATCAGTGCTGTCTTCGCCCCCCGGCGTTCGATCAGCGCGTTTGTCGCCAGCGTGGTGCCGTGGATGATCTGGTCAATCTGGCCCGGAGTGATCCCGGCCTTGGCACAGACCTGCTGCATCCCGTCGATGATCGCGTCTTCCGGCGCGGCATAGGTTGTCAGCACTTTGGTTGAAAACGTCTGTCCACCCTTTTCCAAAACCACATCGGTAAAGGTGCCGCCGATATCAACGCCCAGTCGGATAGAGTGTGAGGTCATGCCCGTGCCCGCTTGAAAGAGTACCTGTCAAACGCGACTAAAACCCAGCTCGGGACGAAAAATCAAATTGCTTAAATTTCTACTCCTGATCAGTTTTCTTTATCCTGCTTGCGGCCTGAGTTGCGCGGCGATTTCCGCCGCGTGTTCCACGAAACGTGCGGCCCGCGTTGGATCGTAGCGGGCGAAAAACCGCAGTGGCTCAGCCGTCCAGTCGGATTGAAGTTCCAATAGGGCACCCGAGTCGATTTCACGTTGGACCAGAGGGCGCGGCAGCAACGCGATCCCGAGACCCTCTGAGACCATCGGAACGCAGGCTGACAAAGCGTTCGAATGCACGATTTTCTGCGCGTCTAGCCCGCGTTCCTGCGCCATGGCGTGCAGGCTGTGCCCTGCAATTGTGTGGCGAGCATGGGTCAGAACGGAGAATGCGAAAAACCGGTCGACGCTGCGCCCGTCGGGTAAGCCTGAGGCGAGTGTCGTGTTGGCCACCCACACATAGTCTTCACCGGTCAGTTCCCTTGTCCCGTCCAGTTCCGTTTTGAATGGCCCGTTCTGCACCGCAAGATCTAGCTGCCCCTCCAGCAGCTTTTCATCAATCGTTCTGGACAGGTCTACCACAAGCTCAACGCTCAGATTGGGATAGTGTTGCTTGAGGCTCCGCAGAAAGTCCTGCAGCCATGTGCAGGCGACCAGTTCGGTGACGCCAAGACGCAACCGCTCCTGAATCAGATCCTGTCGGTCGGCTTCCTCCAACAGGGCTTCGGTCGCGCGGAGAACCGTTCTGGTTTTCTCCAATAGCGCCTCTCCTTTCGCTGTCAGACGCACAGAGCCTGCATCGCGATACAGCAGCTTTGTGCCCAACGCCTCTTCCAGCATGGCGATGCGTGACGAGATATTGGGCTGCGTCGTCGCAAGCGCGTTTGCCGCGGCGCGGAAGGTTCCCATGTCGACCACGAAGGTAAAGGCTTCGAGCTGTTTGAGCGTGACTTGGTTCTTTATCATTCCAACTTTTGAGCATCAGAGAAACTGATCGTCAATCGTTCAGGGCAAGAGCCCGTCCGTTCCGTCCGTATGATGTCTGGTCGGTGGAGAATTGGTTTGCGTGCGGTGGCGAATAGAGCGATCAACGGGGCGACTCGACCACTTGCCGGAAAACAGGAGGCAAACATGAGGCTTGGCTATCTTGGGTTTGGAACCATTGCGCGGGCCTGCGCCGAAGGTTTGGTCAGCGATGGGCATGACATTGTTGTCAGCGAAAGAAGCCGGGCCAACTCATCCGAGCTGTCGGCTCGCTTCGACACTGTGACCGTGGCTAACAATCAGGGTGTATTGGATGCCAGTGACGTGGTCTTTGTCGGATCGACCGCCGAACAGGCCGAGGCTATGCTATCCGCGCTGCAGTTTCGCGAAGGCCAACGAGTGATCTCGTTCATGGTTGGCATCTCGCCGGAACAGGTTCAGGCCCTCGTTGCACCGGCCACGTTCGAGACGTTGATGATCCCGTTCCCGTCTATTGCCTCGGGCGGGTCTCCGGTTCTGGTATTTCCCGCGTCGCCAACGATTGAGGCGCTCTATGGTGGTTCGAACACCGTTATCACCATGAAGTCGGAGAGTGATTTCAACGAGTTTCTGGCCGCTCAAGCCCTGCTTTCGGTTGTAGCGAAATCGCTGGCCGTTGGGATTGACTGGCTGGGCCATAAGACTGGTAGCGCCCATGAGGCCGAGAAATTCCTGCGTCTGTTGATCGGAGGGTCGATCATGGCCGCGCCGATGGAGACCGAGAACGCGATGGCCGATCTTGTCGAATCCCTAAACACGCCGGGCGGGCTGAACCAGCAATTGCGAGAGTACATGGCCGATCGCAACACCTATGACGATCTGGTCCAAGGGATCGAGGTCTTGTCGGCCCGCCTATCCGAGGGCTGATTACCCGTACTGTACGCGCGCGCGACGACATCATGTCGCTGATGCGGGATGCGTTTATCCGTTGGGATCGCCGCGACGACCGCTATGTTAAACTTTCGCGGTTTGACATTGGCCCTTTGGTCTGGTGATACCCCTCATCGGATCAGACGCTTTTGTCGACCGAAGCTGAAAAGGGTAATCAGGTGCGCGCCAAATCTACGTTCGTGACCCCGCTTCCAACCCAATGGGTTGGGCCGATTCTGTTCAGGGGGGATCTGGTGTCCGGTGAGGTCAGCGTCCCTCTGGCAACGTTCGAGACGCCCTTATGGCCCTCCACCGCGCGCGGTGCGGGTGTTTCGCGGCATGCAGGCGGCATTCAGGTCACCCTGGTTGATGAGCGGATGACTCGCTCCATCGCTGTGCGGGCGCAGGATGCGGCCTCGGCGCATCAAGCCTGGCAACGGATCGAGGCGCAGACGGACAAGGTGGCTGAGATCATCTCCTCGACCAGCCGCTTTGCCCGCCTGATCAAGCTGAATCGCCAGATCGCCGGGAACCTGCTGTTTATTCGGATCGAGTGTTCCACCGGGGATGCCTCGGGTCACAATATGGTGACCAAGGCGGCTGAGGCGGTGTTGAACTGGGTCTTGGATGACCAGCCGCAATTGGCCTACGCGTCGATCTCGGGCAACCTGTGTACCGACAAGAAGGCATCCGCTGTGAACGGGCTTTTGGGGCGGGGCAAATACGTCATTGCTGAAGTGGAAATTCCGGGTCGACTGCTGCGGCGCATGCTGCGTACTACGCCCGAGCAGATGGTTGCGCTCAATCTCGAAAAGAACCTGATTGGCGGAAATCTCGCGGGGTCTCTGCGCAGCGCCAATGCCCATTTCGCAAACATTCTGTTGGCCTTCTATCTGGCCACCGGTCAGGACGCCGCGAATATCATCGAGGGCAGCCAAGGTATCGTTCATTGCGAGGCGCGCGGCGAAGATCTGTATTTCTCATGCACCTTGCCGAACCTGATCGTCGGTTCGGTCGGGGCAGGCAAAGGCAATGAACAAGTCGAAGAAAACCTGCGCCTGATGGGCTGCAAAGAGGAACGCGAGGCGGGTGAAAACGCCCGTCGCCTGGCTGGCATCTGTGCCGGGGCGGTGTTGTGCGGTGAGCTGTCCTTGATGGCTGCACAAACCAATCCCGGAGAGTTGGTGCGCACCCATATGGAACTGGAACGATGAACAAGCCCAAACCTGCCGACCGCAGCGTGGCCGGGCGCAAGCTGGATCATCTGCGCGCCGTTCTGGAGGACCCCGATGTCGAACGTCGGCGCAGCGGGTTTGACGCGATTTCTCTGACGCATCGCGCCCTGCCTGAGCTGGATCTGGATGCGGTCGACACCAGCACCCGGTTTCTAGGCAAGCCGCTCAGCTTTCCGCTGCTGATTTCGTCGATGACGGGCGGAACCGGGGACGAGATCGCCATGATCAATCGCAACCTTGCTGAGGCGGCCGAGGCGACCGGGGTGGCGATGTCCGTGGGCTCGCAACGTGTATTGTTCGCCGATCCTGCCTCAAGGGGCAGTTTTCAGCTGCGCGATGCCGCGCCGAGCATACCGTTGATCGGCAATATCGGCGCAGTGCAGCTGAACGCGGGGCTAGATGCAGACCACTGCTTGCAGGCCGTTCAGGCGCTTGAGGCAGACGGGCTATACCTGCACCTCAACCCGCTGCAAGAGGCCGTGCAGGTCGAAGGGGACCGCGACTTTTCCAACCTGTCTGGCAAGATCTCTGATCTCGTTTCGAACATGCCGGTGCCCGTGCTGATCAAAGAGGTCGGTGCCGGGCTGTCCGGCCCCGATGTCGAGCTGGCCTATGCCGCCGGTATTCGCCATTTCGATGTGGCCGGTCGCGGCGGCACGTCCTGGAGCCGGATCGAATATCATCGCCGCGCGGACGAACAGGACGATCTGGGTCTGGTTTTTCAGGATTGGGGCCTGACGACGGTCGAAAGTCTGCTTGAAACCCGGGACGTCTTGGTCAAAAAGACCGATCCAACAACACTCATCGCCAGCGGCGGTTTAAGAGACGGTGTGGACATGGCCAAATCTATCATTCTGGGCGCAGATCTGTGCGGAATGGCCGCGCCGTTTTTGGCCGCAGCGCAGGAATCGAGCGCGCAGGTCATCCGCCAAATTGAAAAGTTACGTCGCGAATTTCAGACGGCGATGTTTCTTTTGGGCTGCGCGGATGTATCTCAGCTGAAGGCAAATGTCTCACTGATCCGATCAAGGTCAAAGTTTTGGTAATCTCTACTGGTATCAGCGCGATGAGCTTTTTTACGCCTCATCGCTATATTTCGCTGGACACTCTGGCCCAGCACCACGGCATCGACCCGGCCAAGTTCTCACGTGGGATCGGGCAGGAAAAGATTGCCATGCCCGGGCATGACGAAGACGTTGTGACCTTGGCCGCCGAAGCCGCGAAGCCGATCATTGATCAACACGGAGCAGACGGGATCGACACCATCTTGTTTGCGACGGAAACAGGGATCGACCAATCCAAATCTGCAGGCATCTATGTGCA
This sequence comes from Ruegeria sp. B10, assembly GCF_056539825.1. NCBI lineage: Bacteria > Pseudomonadati > Pseudomonadota > Alphaproteobacteria > Rhodobacterales > Roseobacteraceae > Ruegeria > Ruegeria sp. B10. The sequence goes on along the minus strand of NZ_JBQFVP010000009.1, from coordinate 202,070 downwards.
GCGGCTTCTCGGGCTGCCTTCGAACCTGCGCAATGTTGAGCTGAAGCAAGCCTGTTATTCTGCCACCGCTGCATTGCAAATGGCCTGCGCCCATGTGGCACGTAAGCCGGATCGTAAAGTGCTTGTGATCGCCTCGGATATCGCGCGCTATGATCTGGACAGCTCGGGCGAGGCGACGCAAGGGGCCTCGGCCGTTGCGATGCTGGTCGCGGCTGAACCGACACTGTTGGAGATCGGCACTGTCTCGGGCCTGTTTACCGAAGACATCATGGATTTCTGGCGCCCCAACCACCGGCGCACACCCTTGGTTGACGGTAAATACTCGGCGTTGCGCTATCTCGGGGCGCTGGTGGAGTCCTGGCGCGATTATCAGGCAAATGGCGGCTTGCCCTACGATGGGTTTACGCAGTTCTGCTATCACCTGCCATTCTCGCGTATGGGCGAGAAGGCGCATCTGCGTCTGGCGAAAGAGGCAAAAGCCGAGGCCGATATGCAGGCCGCTTTGCCGGGGATGATCTACAATCGTCAGGTCGGGAACAGCTATACCGCATCGATGTACCTCGCGATCCTGTCCACGTTGGAGAACAGCGATAGCGATCTGGCGGGCAAATCCCTAGGGCTGTTTTCCTATGGGTCCGGCGCAACGGGCGAGTTTTTTGACGCCAAGGTGGTCGAAGGCTACCGCGACCATCTGTTTGCCCCCTGCCACCGGAAAATTCTGGAGGACCGGACCGCCGTCTCGTATGATGAATATGTTGCCCTCTGGCACGCGAGGAATGGCGAGGACGGGACGGACACCCCCATGCCCGATGAGGCAAAAGGGCGCTACAGATTGGCGAGCATTGACGACAACAAGCGCATCTACGTTGACCGGACCGCATGATAAAGTCTGGGCCCACGCGCCCGGCAAATTGATCCTGTCCGGAGAGCATTCGGTTCTGTACGAAATGCCCGCGCTGGCAATGTCCGTGGCCCGCTATACCGAAGTGTCTTTTCAGCCGCTGGGCTTGGGCGAAGGCCTGAAGACCGCGTTCGAGAACCTGTCTTCGGGCGAATACTACCCTCTGAAATTGTTGTCTCAGTTCAAATCGTCACTGGATCAGCGCTTTGATCAATTCACGCGCGGCGAGTTGGATGTCCACAAGATCCTCACGCGTCCCGATGATCTGGCGGTCTATACGCTTGCCTCACTGTTGCATGACAAACTCGCGACGCCCGGATCTGCGATTCCCGGCATTGGTGCGATGAACAGCAAACTGGCCCCGGGACAGCTGGCCAGTCGGTCAGAGCTCCCGATTGGCGCGGGTATGGGATCCTCTGCCGCCATCGTTGCGGCAACAACGGTGTTGTTTGAAAACCTGTTGGAGCGGCCCAAAACGCTTGAAGAAAGATATGAACGGGTCCGGTTTTGCGAGCGTCTCAAACATGGGCGCGCGGGGCCTATTGATGCCGCCGCAGTTGTCCGAGGCGGCCTTGTGCGTGCAGGCGAAACGGGTATCTCAGCTCCGGAATTATCGCCGGATCATGGCTTGTTGACGGGGAACGGTTGGTATTGGGTCCTGCACGGCCGGCCCGAAAGCACCACAGGCGAATGCGTCAGTGCGGTCAAGGCCGAACACGCGCGGAACGACGCCCTTTGGCAACGTTTCGGCGACTGTACGACCGCGTTTTTGACTGCGATCGCCTCGGGGCATGACCCGGACGATGCGATTTCCGAAAACCAGCGATTGCTGGAGACTATCGGTGTCGTGCCGGACCTGTGCCAAACTTTTATCAGACTGATCGAAGTCATTGGCGGCGCGGCCAAAATCTGCGGCGCGGGGTCTGTGCGCGGTGATTTTGGCGGGGTGGTTCTGGTACATTTGGAGGACCACGACAAAATGGCCGATTTCATGTCAGGTTATCCTCAGATGCAATGGTCTGCGTTGTGTCTGGCCTCGACAGGTGCAGCAATGGGAAAAGCACCCGAAAACAACTCAGACAGGGCCAATTCATGATATGGGCCAGCGCACCGGGATCGGTCATGATTACCGGAGAACATGCAGTCGTTTATGGCTCTAGAGCCATCGTGGCCGCCATTGAACAAAGACTGATGGTAACGCTGCGACCACGCACCGATCAATTGGTGTGTCTTTCCTCCGAGATTGCCGAAACGCAAACTGTAGACTTGGATCGGCTACAGGCAGTGGGGCCGTACAAGTTTGTCCTTGCCGCAATCGCCATGCACAGGGATGCGATAGACGTCGGGATGGATATCTCCATCTCGTCGGAGATTGACCCGACGCTTGGGCTGGGGTCATCTGCGGCCGTGACCATTGCCGCTCTGGGGGCCGTTCTGACTGCGACGGGTCAGCCGCTGAACGGTATTCACGCCAAGGCCTATCAGATCATTCAGGATATTCAGGGTCGTGGCAGTGGCGCCGATTTGGCCGCCAGCTTGCAGGGCGGTATGCTGGCTTACCGCGCTCCGCCAAATCCAGAGATGGTGGCACTGCCTCACCCTCCAACGATCAGCCTGCGATACTGCGGCTACAAGACCCCCACCTCGGTTGTGTTGCAAAAGGTTGCGGAACGGATGATCGGAAGAGAGGCCGAGTTCAAAACGCTTTATGCCGATATGGGTGACTTGGCCGATCATGCCATCAATGCAGCAAAGGACCGCGATTGGGTGGCCTTCGCGGACGCCCTGACAAACTATCAAACCCGGATGGAGGATTTGGGCGTGAGCGACGAAACCTTGAACCGGATCATCACATCGGCCCGACAGGTCGAAGGTGTCATGGCGGCCAAGATATCGGGCTCTGGCTTGGGCGATTGCGTTCTGGCCCTGGGAACGCCGCCTGACGTGTTCACTCCTGTGACACTGGCCAGCGAAGGACTGATCATACATGACTGACGCCGTTCAGACCCTCATTGACCAAGCGATGCGAGACGCGGACGAGATTCAAAGCTTCAGCGCCTATGCCCCAAGCAATATCGCGTTGTCGAAATATTGGGGCAAACGGGACAGAGCGTTAAACCTGCCGCTCAACAGTTCCTTGTCGATCTCGTTGGAGGAATGGGGGTCTCATACAACAGTCGAGCCATCCCAGAGCGGGTCGGATCAGGTCTTGCTGGACGGTCAGCCTTTGCCGCCGACCTCAGAGTTCGCGCGCAAGGCGCTTGCGTTTGCGGATTTGTTTCGCGGTGGCCGCGATGTGCCACTGATGATTTCGACCAGAAACACAATTCCGACGGCGGCCGGTTTGGCATCCTCCGCCTCGGGCTTTGCTGCGTTGACCCGCGCGCTATGTGGCAGTTTCGGGTTGGACCTGCAAGCACAGGACATGAGCCTGATCGCCCGATTGGGCAGCGGCAGCGCAACCCGTTCGCTCTGGCACGGCTTTGTGCGTTGGGACAAGGGCATGCGCGCTGACGGCGGTGACAGCCACGGCGTGCCGCTTGAGCCGGTATGGCCGGAGTTCCGCATTGCCATTGTCGAGGTGGACACAGGCCCGAAACTGCACTCGTCCCGCGATGGAATGAACCACACAGTCGATACAAGCCCTCTGTTTTCCAGCTGGCCCGAGATGGCCGATCGGGACTGCAAGACCATCGAGCAAGCGATCAATGAGAGAGACTTTGAAACCCTAGGCCAAACGACCGAGGCAAATGCGTTGGCCATGCACGCGACCATGCAAGCTGCGCGCCCTTCGCTGACCTACCTTTCAGATCAAAGCTGGGTGATCCTGCATCGTTTGTGGCAGGCCCGCAAAGATGGTCTTGCAACCTATGCCACGATGGATGCGGGGGCGAATATCAAGCTGGTTTTCCTGAAAGAAGCCGAGGCAGATGTCCTGCAAGCGTTTCCTGACGCCCGCGTGATATCTCCGTTCGAATGGTCAAACGCATAGAAGCCACGACACAAGATTGAGTGGTCGCCGCTGCCGAACGTGTCACGCTTTGGAAGGTGACCGCGCGCGATCCAATGCACGCTCACCAGGCGTTGGAGGTTGGCAATGCCCTCAAGTCTTCCTGCCCTTTGGCGGGCAATAGACTTTCGCCAAAGGCTTCGCTATCCAACTTGCAGGCTCAGCGCCTTGCCGAACAGGCTCAAACACTTGTAGCAAGGGCAGTGGATATGACGGCCAACCCAAACGACAGAGCCTCAATGACGAAACTCACGCAGGATCCTCATTCGATCCGGTCTGGTGACCGGGAAAAGGTTCTGGAAGTGGCTATCGGTCGCGAGGTTCGGGCCTTTCGCAAGCAACAGAACACAACGGTCGCCGAGCTGGCGCAGGTTACCGGCCTGTCGATCGGGATGCTGTCCAAGATCGAAAACGGCAACACGTCGCCTTCGCTGACCACGCTGCAACTGCTGGCCGATGCGTTGTCGGTTCCGCTGACCAGCTTTTTTCGCCGTTTTGAAGAGCGTCGCGACGCTGTCCACACCAAGGCTGGTGAAGGCGTCGAGCTAGAGCGCGAAGGCACGCGGGCCCATCACCAATACAACCTTCTCGGCCATTTAGGCGCCAATGGTTCGGGCGTGATTGTCGAGCCTTATCTGATCACCCTGACAGCGGAATCGGATGTTTTCCCAACCTTCCAGCATGGCGGGATTGAAACGATCTATATGCTGGAGGGTGAGGTGGATTATCGCCATGGTGATCGGGTTTTTCCGTTGAAACCCGGTGATACTCTGTTCTTCGACGCGGATGCGCCACATGGACCTGAAAGATTGGTCAGCCTGCCAGCGCGGTACCTGTCGGTGATCAGTTACCCTCAGACAAGCTGATCCGCCTTTTAAAAAAATGTTGATGATCAGCTAGCCGAATGGCGCGTTATCCGGACCTTCAGGGGACGGCGTATTACTGCGCGCTCAGAGATTAGGCAAAATTTGCCTGTTAGGAAAAAACATTTCCCCTAGTTATTGAGGATCCGATGTTTTGTTGCTAGCGTACATGCGTAACGAAACACGCAAGGAGAGCTGTCTGCCATGTGCGGAATTGTCGGACTATTCCTTAAAGACCAGTCACTGTCGCCCAAGCTGGGTGAGATGTTGACGGATATGCTGATCACCATGACCGACCGTGGCCCCGACAGCGCCGGTATCGCGATCTATGGCGATCCATCTCAGGGCATCACGAAGGTTACCGTTCAGTCTGCAAACCCCGAACAGGACTTTGCCGGACTGGCGGATGAGCTGGGCCAGAGCCTGAATACCTCCGTGACCCAGACGATCAACGATACCCATGCGGTGTTGGATATCCCCGGCGATCAATTCGAGGTTGCACGCGCCGCGCTGGCCGAGATCCGCCCCTCGGTCCGGATCATGAGCCGAGGGGAGAGCCTTGAGATCTACAAAGAGGTCGGACTGCCCAAAGATGTTGCCGCGCGCTTCAACCTCAACGGCATGACCGGCACGCATGGCATCGGCCACACGCGTATGGCCACGGAATCGGCGGTGACCACGATGGGTGCGCACCCGTTCAACACCGGGGATGACCAGTGTCTGGTGCATAACGGATCGCTGTCCAACCACAACTCGCTGCGGCGCAAGCTGCGCCGAGAAGGCGTGCATATCCAGACCGAGAATGACACCGAGGTCGGCGCCGCTTACCTGACGTGGAAAATGATGAACGGCGCGTCTCTCGGCGAGGCGCTGGAAAGCAGCCTTGAGGATCTGGATGGGTTCTTCACATTTGTCGTTGGCACCAAGGACGGGTTCGGCGTGGTCCGTGACCCGATTGCCTGCAAACCGGCGGTCATGGCGGAAACCGATCAATATGTGGCCTTCGGCAGTGAATACCGAGCCTTGGTGAACCTGCCCGGCATTGAAGATGCCCGCGTGTGGGAGCCGGAGCCGGCGACGGTCTACTTCTGGTCCCACACAGACTTTCCCAACAAAAAGGCCGCGTAAAATGCAGACCTACGATCTTGAGGCCGACGGCCTGCGCGGGCTGAACGCGTCCTTGCAGGAGCAAAGCAAAGAGACCAACCAGACCAGCTGGGAGGTGGTGAATCCCAAGGGCAGCCACGCCATCGCGGTCGGGTTGGACGCACCGATCGAGGTGACGGTGAAGGGCTCAACCGGGTACTACTGCGCGGGCATGAACCAGCAGGCCACTGTGCGGGTCGAAGGCTCGGTTGGGCCGGGCGTGGCCGAGAATATGATGTCGGGTCAGGTCATTGTCGATGGCGATGCCAGCCAATACGCTGGGGCCACGGGCCACGGTGGATTGCTGGTGATCAAGGGCAATGCCAGCTCGCGCTGCGGGATCTCGATGAAGGGGATCGACATCGTGGTGCATGGCAATATCGGCCATATGTCGGCCTTCATGGCGCAGGCGGGCAATCTGGTGGTTTGCGGTGATGCTGGCGACGCGCTGGGGGATTCCCTCTACGAGGCGCGGCTTTTTGTGCGGGGCTCAGTCAAGAGCCTTGGCGCGGACTGTGTCGAGAAAGAGATGCGCCCCGAACATCTTGATATCCTGAAGGACCTGCTGGACCGCGCAGGCAGCGATGCCAGGCCGGAAGAGTTCAAACGCTATGGCTCGGCCCGTCAGCTGTATAACTTCGACGTCGACAACTCGGCCGCTTACTAAGGATGAAGGGTATGAAAGATATGGACGATCAGACCCCGCGCACCGTGCCGATCCAGTCAGCGACCTTTTCTAACCCGATCAACGCTGAGATCCGCCGCGCGGCGGCCACCGGTATCTATGATATCCGGGGTGGAGGCGCCAAACGCAAGGTGCCGCATTTCGATGACCTGCTGTTTCTGGGGGCCTCCGTTTCGCGCTATCCGCTGGAGGGCTATCGCGAGCGTTGCGACACCTCGGTAACGTTGGGCACGCGCTTTGCCAAGAACCCGATCCAGTTGGATATCCCGATCACCATCGCTGGCATGAGCTTTGGCGCGCTGTCGGGACCGGCGAAAGAGGCCCTTGGCCGCGGCGCTTCGGCGGCAGGCACTTCGACCACGACTGGCGATGGCGGTATGACGCCCGAGGAACGCGGGCACTCGAGCAAGCTGGTCTATCAGTATCTGCCCTCGCGTTATGGCATGAACCCCAACGATCTGCGCAAGGCCGACGCGATCGAGATCGTGGTGGGGCAGGGGGCCAAACCCGGAGGCGGCGGTATGCTGCTGGGCCAGAAGATCAGCGACCGCGTGGCCGAGATGCGGACCTTGCCCAAGGGGATCGACCAGCGGTCTGCCTGCCGTCACCCGGACTGGACCGGACCGGATGATCTTGAGATCAAGATCCTCGAACTGCGGGAGATCACCAACTGGCAAGTACCGATCTACGTCAAGGTCGGCGCGACGCGGCCTTATTATGACACTGCGCTGGCGGTGAAGGCTGGGGCCGATGTGGTGGTGATGGACGGGATGCAGGGTGGCACGGCGGCCACGCAGGATGTGTTCATCGAACATGTGGGCCTGCCGACGCTGGCCTGTATCCGACCTGCCGTGCAGGCGCTGCAGGATCTGGGGGTGCATCGCGAGGTGCAGCTTGTGATCTCGGGCGGTATCCGCACCGGGGCGGATGTGGCCAAGGCGATGGCGCTTGGTGCGGATGCGGTGGCGATTGGCACGGCGGCCCTGGTTGCCCTGGGTGACAACGACCCGAAATGGGAAGCCGAGTATCAGAAGCTGGGCACCACAACCGGGGCCTATGACGACTGGCACGAAGGCAAAGACCCCGCAGGTATCACGACCCAAGACCCCGAGCTTGCCGCGCGTCTTGATCCGGTCGATGCCGGGCGACGGCTGCGCAACTACCTGAAGGTCATGACGCTTGAGGCGCAGACCATCGCGCGGGCCTGCGGTCACAATCACTTGCACAACCTCGAACCCGAGGATCTGTGCGCCCTGACGATGGAGGCCGCCGCGATGGCGCGGGTGCCTCTGGCGGGGACCGACTGGTATCCGGGCAAGGCCGGGTTCTGAACATAAAACACGCGGTCCCAAACGGGGCCGCGTTTTCTGAAAACAACAGGGAAAGGAAAGCCGACCATGACGATAGATCTGGCAGCTTTCGCCAAGGAAAAAGGCGTCAAATACTTCATGATCTCGTTCACTGACCTGTTCGGTGGACAGCGGGCCAAGCTAGTGCCCGCACAAGCCATTGCAGAGATGCAGGAAGACGGCGCGGGTTTCGCCGGGTTTGCCACCTATCTGGACATGACCCCCGCGCATCCCGACATGCTGGCCGTGCCGGACCCGTCCTCGGTGATCCAGCTGCCCTGGAAGCCCGAGGTGGCCTGGGTTGCAGGCAATTGCGTGATGGAGGGGCAGGATGTGGCCCAAGCGCCCCGTAACGTGTTGCGCCGCCTGATCGACGAAGCCGCCGAGATGGGCCTGCATGTCAAAACCGGGATCGAGGCCGAGTTCTTCCTGCTGACCCCCGATGGCGAACAGATCAGCGACCCGTTCGATACCGCCGAAAAGCCTTGTTACGATCAGCAGGCCGTGATGCGCCGCTATGATGTGGTGCGCGAGATCTGCGACTACATGCTGGAAATGGGCTGGGGCCCGTACCAGAACGACCACGAGGACGCCAACGGCCAGTTCGAGATGAACTGGGAATTCGATGACGTTCTGAAAACCGCCGACAAGCATTCCTTCTTCAAGTTCATGACCAAATCCGTCGCCGAAAAGCACGGGCTGCGCGCCACCTTCATGCCCAAGCCGGTCGAAGGGCTGACGGGCAATGGCTGCCACGCCCATATCTCGGTCTGGGACGCGCCGGGCGCGGATGCGAAGACCAACGTGTTTGCGGGCGAAGGCGACGGCCCGACCGGAGAGGTTGGTCTGGGCGAGCAGGGCAAGTACTTCCTCGGCGGCATCATGAAACATGCCAGCGCGCTGGCGGCGATCACCAACCCGACGGTGAACAGCTACAAGCGTATCAACGCGCCGCGCACCATGTCGGGGGCAACATGGGCGCCCAACACCGTGACTTGGACAGGCAACAACCGCACTCATATGGTGCGCGTCCCCGGCCCGGGCCGATTCGAACTGCGCCTGCCCGATGGGGCGGCGAACCCGTATCTGCTGCAGGCTGTGATCATCGCCGCCGGTCTGTCGGGCATCCGAAAAAAGGCTGATCCGGGACCGCGCTATGACATCGACATGTATGCCGAAGGCCACACGGTCACCGACGCGCCCAAACTGCCGCTGAACATGCTCGATGGCTTGCGCGAATTCGACAAGGATGCTGAACTGAAAGAGATGATGGGGCAGGAGTTCTCCAGCGCTTTCCTGAAGATGAAGCATCAGGAGTGGAACTCGTTTGTGTCACACTTCTCGAATTGGGAAAAACAACATACGCTGGATATCTGAGAGCAAAAAAGAGGCCGCAGCAAAAGCAGCGGCCTCGGTCTTTTTGGCCACGCCTTTAGCGCGCAGCACCACGTGCAAGATATGCTTATCGGTGTGGAGAAAATGGCGGCCTTGCAGGACCCAGAATAGGTCCTGCGCCTAAGGTTCGACGTCCTGCAAAACCGGAACCGAATGCTTGGCAAGCAATCCTGACAGTTCCGGGCGGCATGATCCACAGTTAGTACCCGCCTGCAAGAGCCTGCCGATTTCATCGACATCACCGATGTTCTGGGTGCCTATGGCCCGGACGATCGTATTGAGTCCGACCCCGAAACAGGAGCAGACGATCGGCCCGCCATCCTCGACGCCGTTTGCGGATCGTCCGGACAGGAGCTGATGAGGCTCGGCATCAGGCAGGGTTGCAAGATACTCCCTCATCAAGGTCACAGGTTCCCGAGAGACGAAGAGAACAGCAAGGACGTGTGGACCGTCTGACAGGGCGATCCTGAAAGACCCTCGCTTGGGGTCTTCGACCGATGTGGACAGGGCGTCAGGTAGTTGGAACCAGTCTCGGGCCGTTTTCTCCCAGTCCGAAGGCATCTCATATCCCGCCAGCTCTGTTCTGTAGCCGTTTTCGGTTTTTGCCGTTGCCCGATACTCTGCCGCTGGTGATGGAGGTGTCGCGGAGATTGCAAAACCATACCAACCGGCCTTCATGGGGTGCAATGACACTGCGGCGGCTTTGCTTTCCGGTTGGCCTGATACCGGGTCAGTAACGCCGGGTATCAATGCATCGACACGGGCCGAGGGGGCTGTTTCGCCTGTCCAGTGGATCGGCGCGAAGACCTGTCCGGGCGCGACGGCATCGGATGTCTTTAGTCGGAAGATACATGCCCCCACCGCGCTTTTAACCTCTACCAAGCTTTCGGGGTCTAGCCCGAGACGAGCCACATCTTCGGGGTGAACCTCAATAAAAGGTTCAGCTAGGTGCGACGACAGGCGCGGTGACAGGCCAGTGCGGGTCATGGTGTGCCATTGGTCCCGTGTACGCCCGGTGTTCAGAAGGAACGGGTAGCGGTCCGAGGCCTTCGCCTCGGGCGGTCTGTGGCTGACCGGGATCAGGCGGGCATTGCCGTCAGGGTGGAAGAACCGCCCGTCGCCAAAGAACCTCCCTCCAGTGCCGTCAGGCGTCACCGGCCAGCGGGTTGGTTGCAGCTCGGCATAGTCGTCGTCCGACAGGTCCGCATATCCAGAGATGTCGAAATCGCGCCCAAAGGGTTTGGCCACCAATGACAGGGCAGCGTATTCGCGGAAAATCTGCGCTGGCGAGGTATAGTCGAATGCCTCTTGCCACCCCATACGGCGGCCCACTTCGGCGAGGATATCCCAATCGGCCCGAGCATGGCCCGGAGGGGTCAGTACGGCGCGCTGGCGGCTGATCGTGCGGTCCGAATTGGTGACGGTGCCGCTTTTCTCGGCCCATCCTGCTGCTGGCAACACCACATCTGCGACGCGGGCGGTGTCTGTATGTTCGGTCAGGTCGCTGACAACAGTGAAGGGACAGGCTTTGATGGCGGCCTGCACCCGGTCGGCCTCGGGCATGGTGACGGCGGGGTTGGTATGGATCACCCAGAGGGCCTTGATCTGCCCCTTCTCGATCTCTCGAAACAGGTCGACGGCTTTCAGCCCCGGTTTCTTGGGCATGTTTGGAGCAGCCCAGAACTTCTGAACCGCCGCGCGGTGGCTTGTGTTTTCGATGTCCAGATGACAGGCGAGCATGTTGGCTAGCCCACCGACTTCTCTCCCGCCCATGGCGTTCGGCTGCCCGGTGACAGAAAACGGCCCCATGCCGGGTCGACCGATCCGGCCCGCGGCCAGATGGCAATTCAGGATCGCGTTGACCTTGTCCGTCCCGCTGGAGGATTGATTAACACCCTGGCTGAAGACCGTAACTACGCGTTCCGTCCCGATCCACATGTCACAGAAGGTGTCGAGGTCTTTCCGGTCCAAACCAGTCGCCGCCGGGTTGTCATTTTGCGCGGTGGCCAGTGTGTCCGTGAACCCTGTCGTGTGGCTCAGAAAACCCGCGTCAACCTGTCCGGTTTCATAAATTCTACCAACTAGATGGTTGAATAGGGCCACATCGCTGCCCGGTGCCAGAGGCAGGTGCAGATCCGCCTGATCGCAACTCGCCGTTTTGCGCGGGTCGATCACAACGATCCGAGTCCCCCGTGCCTGACGTGCCGCCATGAGCCGCTGATAAAGAACTGGGTGACACCACGCGAGGTTTGACCCGACCAGAACAACCAGATCGGCCTGATCCAGATCCTCATAGGTTCCGGGCACGGTATCTGTGCCAAAAGCGCGTTTGTGCCCGGCCACGGTGGATGCCATGCAGAGCCGCGAATTGGTGTCGATATTCGCCGACCCGATGAACCCCTTCATCAGCTTGTTGGCGACATAGTAGTCCTCGGTCAGCAATTGCCCCGAGACGTAGAAGGCAACACTGTCCGGCCCGTGCGCCTTGATCGCCGATGAGAACCGATCCGCAACCAGTTCAAGGGCGTCATCCCAGCTGACATCCTCACCAAACACGCGCGGGTTTCGCAGGCGGTGATCCAAGCCGACGGTCTCACCCAAAGCCAAGCCCTTGGAACAGAGCCGGCCATGGTTTGCCGGGTGGTCCGGGTCGCCGCGTACGGCCAGCCCTCCGGCCCCGTCGGGGCGTAGCAGGACGCCACAGCCAACCCCGCAATAAGCGCAGGTCGAGCGGACCTCGGGCAGGCCGGTGCCGTCCATCAGGCGGCGCTCCGATGAGAGACTGTGCTGGCATCCAACAAGACACGCCCGCCTTCGAGACGCACCGGATAGGTGGCGATCTGCCCCTCGTCAGCGCCCTGCGCCTGGCCCGTGTTCAGGTCGAAGACCCAGTTGTGCAGAGGGCAGGTAACCGATTGCCCATGCACGATCCCCTCGGACAGCGGCCCGCCTTTGTGGGGGCAGGTGTTGGTGGCGGCGAAGACCTCGGCCTCGGCGGTGCGGAAGACCGCGATACAGCCGATATGCGTTTTCACCAAACGCGCGCCGCGCAGTGGGATGTCTTCGATATGTCCGATGTCGATCCAGCTCATTCCGCGGCCTCCAGTGTGAAATCTGCAATCGGCGCGTAGGTTTGCGCTTTTTCTTTGACGTGTTCCGCCCAGGGGTCCTTGCGGTAGATGCTTTGGGACAGTTCGAACCGTTCGACCAGAGCGGCACGGTTTTCGCGGTCCTCCACGACCTGAGCCTTGACCCAGTCCATGCCCACCTTGCCCAGCCATTTATACAAGCGGTCCAGATACTTGCCGCCTTCGCGATAGACCTGCGTGACGGCCATCACGACCTCGATCGCTTCGTCTTCGGTTGGGGCCTGACAGAGTAACTCAGTCTCTTTGACGTCCATACCGGCGGCCCCGCCTATGCTGATCTGGTAACCTGAGTCCACGCAGACCACACCGATATCCTTGCAGGTCGCCTCGGCACAGTTGCGCGGGCACCCCGAAACCGCCAATTTCAACTTGTGCGGGGTCCACGACCCCCACAGGATTTTCTCAAGCTTGATGCCGAGACCCGTGCTGTCTTGCGTACCGAACCGGCAATGATCAGTGCCGACACAGGTTTTGACCGTGCGCAGGCCCTTGGAATAGGCGTGGCCAGAGACCAGACCGGCCTGGTTCAGATCAGACCAGATGGCGGGTAAATCTTCACCTTTCACGCCCAACAAGTCGATGCGCTGACCGCCGGTGACTTTCACCGTGGGCACGTCGTATTTGTCCGCCGCATCCGCGATGGCACGCAATTCTTCGGGGGTGGTGATGCCTCCCCACATGCGCGGGACAACGCTGAAAGTGCCGTCCTTTTGGATGTTGGCGTGCTTGCGTTCGTTAACGAAGCGGCTTTGCGGGTCGTCCTGATATTCCAGAGGCCAGTCGGCCAGCAGGTAATAATTGATGGCCGGACGGCAGACATGGCAGCCATTGGGTGTTGTCCAGCCTAGCTCCTGCCAAACTGCGGCTTGGCTTTTCAGCTCTTGCCCTTTGATCAGTCGGCGCACGTCCTCGTGGGTCAGGTCGGTGCAGCCGCAGATCGGTTGCGCCGTTGGCATTTGGAACTTATCACCCAGAGTGACTTGCAACACCTGTTCGACCAGCCCCGTGCATGTCCCGCAGGAGGCGCTGGCCTTGGTGCTTGCACGCACGGCCCCCAGATCGCTGGCACCTGCGTTGATCGCCTCGACAATGTCACCTTTGCATACGCCGTTGCAGCCGCAAATTTCCGCCTCAGGCGGCAATGCTGCAACGGCTGAAAGAGGGTCCGCGGTATCGCCCCCCTGATAGGCGGGCCCAAAGATCAGCGTCTCACGCATGTCTTCGATACTGGTGCCGTCCTTGATCAGCCCGAAGAACCAGCTGCCATCGGCAGTGTCGCCATACATAACCGCGCCAACCAGGCGGTCCTCTTCGATGACCAGCCGCTTGTAGACCCCGCGCGAGGGGTCGCGGAACACAATATCCTCACGCCCTGGCGCGTCTGCGAAGTCGCCCGCGCTGAACAAATCGCAGCCGGTGACCTTCAACTTGGTCGAGAGGGTTTTCTGAACAAACGCAGCCTCGTCGCCCAATAGCGCCTGCGCGGCCACTTTCGCCTGATCGTAGAGCGGCGCGACGAGGCCAAAGACCGCCCCGTCATGTTCGACGCATTCGCCCACGGCGTAAACATCCTGGTCCGAGGTCAACATCTGGTCGTCCACATGGATACCGCGCCCGGTGGCCAGACCGGCTTCTTGCGCCAGAGCCGTGTTGGGGCGGATCCCCACGGCCATGACCAGCAGGTCACATGGTAATTCGGTCCCGTCGTCCAGAAGCAGCGCGCGGACTTTGCCATCTTGCCCGAGGATTTCTTTCGAGTTCGCCTGCAGGCAAATCTTGATGCCTTTGTCTTCCAGCGACTTCTTCAGCAGATAGCCTGCGGCTTCGTCCAGCTGACGCTCCATCAGATGGCCCATGATGTGAACCACGGTCACGTCGACCCCATGCGCGGCCATACCCGCGGCGGCCTCAAGCCCCAGCAGGCCGCCGCCGATCACGACAACCTTGTTGCCCGAACCCATGCCCATCATCCGCTGGGTGTCTTCCAGATCGCGATAGGCGATCACACCGTCCAGATCATGGCCGGGCAGAGGGATGATGAACGGGTTCGATCCTGTCGCGATCACCAGCTTGTCGTAGGGCACATGTCCGTTGACCCCCTCGACCACCTTCATCTCACGGTCGATCTTGGCAACCTGCTCGCCAAAGCGGCAGGAGATGCCGCGCTCCGCATACCAGGTGTCGTCATGGGTGACGATCTCTTCATAGGTTTTCTCGCCCGACAGGACCGGGCTGAGCATGATGCGGTTGTAGTTCCCGCGCGGTTCGGCATTGAACAGGGTGATGTCGAACGCATCCGGCGCGGCGTCGGTAAGATGTTCCAGCACCCGGCCCGAGGCCATCCCTGCGCCAATGACAACAAGTCTTTGCTTCATGATTTCACTCCGCTGCAATCGCCTTGGGGGCGGGTGTTTTTGGCTTGGCGCCGTGTTCATATTCTTCGAGGAAATCGAGGACCTCTTGCCGGTAGGCGTAGTAGTCCGGGTGCTCCAACAGTGCCTTGCGTGTGCGCGGACGCGGCAGGTCGACCTTGGTGATCTTGCCGATGGTCGCTTGCGGGCCGTTGGTCATCATCACCACGCGATCGGCCAGTAGGATCGCCTCATCCACGTCATGAGTCACACAGATTGCGGTGACCTTGGTGCGAGACCAGACCTCCATCAGGACTTCCTGCAATTCCCAGCGTGTGAGGCTGTCGAGCATCCCGAAGGGTTCGTCCAGCAGTAGCAGCTTGGGGGACAGGGCGAAGGCGCGGGCGATGCCGACGCGCTGTTTCATCCCGTTCGAGAGATCCGAGGCAGATTTGTCCATCGCATCGGCCAGCCCGACGCGTTCCAGATAGTATTCGACCACATCCTGACGCTCGGCCATGCTGGCCTTGGGATAGACCTTGTCGACGCCAATCGCGACGTTCTCCTTGGCAGACAGCCAGGGGAACAAGTTTGGCGATTGGAACACCACCGCACGTTCCGGGTCGGCCCCTTCGACGTGACGGCCATCCAGTTTGATCGCGCCTTTCGAGATGTCGTTCAGACCTGCCGCCATGGTCAGAACCGTGGACTTGCCGCAGCCGGAATGGCCGATCAGCGAGATAAACTCACCCTTGTCAATCTTCAGGTCGAAATCTTCGACCACGGTCAGGGGGCCTTTTGGCGTCGGATACACTTTGTGCAGCTGCGAGAAGTCGAGGAAGCGGTTCTCGATCATCCCCTTCTGCGCCTCGGCCACCGCCGTTGGAACCCCGTGGATCGGTGTAACATCCGGCAGGATACGAGAGCCTTCGACCTTGGCCTCGATCCCCACATCCATCAGGTACTTGGTGACGTCGGCCCGGAGGCGTTTGAAGGTCTCATCGTTGTTCATCGCACCCCGATCACGTGGGCGGGGAATCGACACGCGGAACTCCTGCCCCAAAGTCCCATCGGGGTTCAGAGCGATAATCCGGTCGGCCAGAATGATAGCCTCGTCGACATCGTTGGTGATCAGCACGCAGGTCTTTTTGTCGGCCTCCCAGATGTGTTCGATCTCATCCGCCAGATTGGCGCGGGTCAGCGCATCCAAAGCGGACAAAGGCTCATCCAGCAGCAGAACCTCTGGGTCCATCGACAAAGCGCGCGCCACGTTGACCCGCTGGCGCATCCCGCCGGACAACTCCGCTGGGCGGCGCGATGCGGCATGGCTGAGTCCAACCATCTTCACATAATGCGCGACTTTCTCGGCTTTCTCGGCCTTGCTGAGGCCGGGAAAGACAGTATCCACCGCCAGCCCCACATTGCCGCTGACCGTCAGCCATGGCATCAGAGAGTAGTTCTGGAAGATCACGCCACGCTCAGGGCCCGGCCCCTTGATCGGAGTACCTTTGAACGCGACCTCGCCCTTGGTTGGCGTATCCAGACCGGCCATCAGGTTGATCAGGGTCGTCTTGCCAGTGCCCGAGAAGCCGAGGATCACCAGAAACTCACCCTCTTGCACGTCAAGGTCGATACCTTTCAGCACATCGGTGCGTGCGGTGCCTTCACCGAAGGATTTCGAGGCGTTCTTGAAGCTCAGAATGCTCATCTCGATCACCGGTTATTCGTGAAGGTAAACAGGGATTGCAGCGCGTACATCACCCGGTCCAGCAGGAAGCCGATGATGCCGATGGTGAAGACCGCAACCATGATCTTGGCGAGCGAGCTGGACGAGCCGTTCTGGAACTCATCCCAGACGAACTTGCCCAGACCGGGGTTCTGCGCCAGCATTTCCGCCGCGATCAGGACCATCCAGCCGACGCCCAACGACAGGCGCAGGCCTGTGAAGATCAGGGGCAGGGCAGAGGGCAGCACCAGTTTGGTGATCTTGGTATAGGTGTTCATTTTCAACACCTTGGAGACATTCACCAGGTCCTTGTCGATCGAGGCTACACCCAGCGACGTATTGATCAATGTGGGCCACAGCGAACAGAGTGTCACGGTGATGGCCGAGATCAGGAACGACTTCGCGAACCAGCCGTCATTGGTGACGTAGACGGCCGAGACGATCATTGTGACGATCGGCAACCAGGCCAGTGGCGACACCGGTTTAAAGATCTGGATCAGCGGGTTCAGCGCGGCATTGGCGGTCGGAGAAAGACCAGCGGCAATGCCAAGCGGCACGGCGACCACTGTGGCGATCAGAAAGCCGAAAAATACCGTTTTGATCGACGTCCAGATTTGCTGGTAATACGAAGGCGCCCCGGTAAAGGCGACTTCTTTCACTTTCTCGGGCTGACCGGCATCAATGAATTTCTGATTGCGCTTTTCGACCATCGCTTCGAATTTCGCGCGCTTGGCGGCCTTGGCCTTTGCGTCTTCGTTCAGGCTGACCATCTCGCTCCAAACCTGCGCAGGTCCGGGGACCGCACCAAGCGAGGTTTGCACCTTGGGGGCCAGCGTGGCCCAGAGCAGCAGAAAGGCACAGATCGACAAAAGAGGAACGATCAGCAACCGCCAAATCTCGGTCATCTGGGCGCGTGGGTTGTCTCCGGCAGCGGCCTTCAGGACGGGCGTAGCCCAGCTGAGGCCCAACACCTGAAACCATTTGTCGGCTGCGTTGATGCGGGTGAAAAGGCGGGCGCGACGTTCCTCGCGGGCGGCGTCTGCGTTGAATTCGGGATCGACCGTTGTCATCTGATGTGTCCTTGCGATGGCGGGGCACTTTGGGGTCCGCGCCCGACGAGGGCCGGGCGCGGCGTTTTGGGGAATTAGCCTTGTACGTCGGAACCGACGATCTTCTGCTCGCCCTTCAGACCGATGGAGAGGCTTTCGAGATAGGCGTTGGGGGTGCGGCCGTCATAGGCGATACCGTCGATGATATCTTCGGCCGGAGTCGGTGCTTTGTAGCCGTCGCTGTCCCACGGGAAATCAGCCTCGTTCGCCAGCCCTTCGTCGACCAGCAAGCGCGCGGCCTCAAGGTAGATCTCGGGCTTGTAGACCGACTTGGCGACTTCGTCATACCAGCTGTCGGGCTTGGCCTCGGCGATCTGACCCCAGCGGCGCATTTGAGTCAGGTACCAGACGGCGTCCGAGTAGAACGGGTAGGTCGCATTGTAGCGGAAGAACACGTTGAAATCGGGAACCTCGCGTTTGTCGCCTTTTTCATATTCGAACGTGCCGGTCATCGAGTTGGCAATGACGTCATAGTCCGCGCCAACATATTCCGGACGGCTTAGGATCTCGACCGCCTCGGGGCGGTTGGCGTTGTCGTTCTCATCCAGCCACTGCGCCGCACGGATCAGCGCTTTGGTCACGGCCAGAGTGGTGTTTGGGTACTCTTCCGCGAACTCGGCTGTGATGCCGAAGACCTTTTCAGGGTTGTTCTTCCAAAGCTCATAGTCGGTGATGACCGGAACGCCGATGCCTTTGAACACGGCCTGCTGGTTCCAAGGCTCGCCCACGCAATAGCCATAGATCGTACCGGCCTCCAACGTGGCGGGCATCTGCGGCGGAGGGGTCACGGACAGGAAGACATCCGCACCGATTTGACCTGTCACGTTTTCGGGGCTGTAATACCCCGGATGCAGACCGCCAGCGGCCAGCCAGTAGCGCAGCTCGTAGTTATGGGTCGAAACCGGGAAAACCATGCCCATGTTGAACGGCTTGCCTTCGGATTTGTACTTCTCAACGACCGGAGCCAATGCCTCGGCGCTGATCGGGTGCTGCGGGCGGCCGTCATCCATCTTTGGGATATTGGGCTTCATTTCTTCCCAAATCTCGTTTGAGACGGTGATGCCGTTGCCGTTCAGATCCATTGAGAAGGGCGTGATGATATGGGCTTCGGTCCCGTATCCGATGGTCGCCGCCAAAGGCTGGCCTGCCAGCATATGCGCGCCGTCCAGCTGCCCGCCGATCACGCCGTCCAGCAGTACTTTCCAGTTGGCTTGCGCTTCTAACGTCACGAACAGGCCTTCTTCCAGGAAATAGCCCTGTTCGTAGGCGACGGCTAACGGGGCCATGTCGGTCAGCTTGATAAAGCCAAAGGTCAGCTCGTCTTTTTCCAGTTCCAGCTCGGCCAATGCCGGAGAGACAAGCGCAGTAGACGCAACAAGGCCCAGAAGTAGCTTTTTCATCTCGTTCCCTTTCGGTTCAGCCCAATCGCTTTGGGCAAACAAAAAAGCCGCCGACACACACCGCCGGGAGGATTGGCGGGTGGTCGAGCGGCTCTGCTCTTAGTGGATGCCCATTTCGGCGGGCGAATTCTTACGGTGGGCGTCGTTGCCTGCCGTTGACCCGATTAAGCCTTGTCGGGTTTGGGTCGTCATCCCTTTTTGGCATTTCAGAGGTACTTTTTCTGCAATGCAGCACTGTCGAATGCTGCGCTGCAAAAAAAATAGGCAATCTTAACCGGTCGGCTCGAAAATGCGCCGGTCGAAAAAGACATTAGGGGGCAGAATCAGGCTGCCATGGGTTGAGGCCACAGCGGTCGAGGCGGGTAGTGCGCCCTCCAGCTTTTCCGAGGCGCCCGGTGATTCCACGCCCAGACCCTGCAGTTCACGACGATAAAGATCGCTACGAAAGACCTTGGCGGCCTTACGCTCGGCAGTTGTGACATCCAACCCATTTCGCAACGCCAATTGGTGCGCCATCCATTTCGCCTGACTGCGCCAAGGGAAGGTGGCGGCCCCGTCAAAGAACTCGACGAACCCGTCAACATGGCGCTGTTCGCCGCGGGCAGAGATCGTGAACTCTCCCATCAGGGCGCGGTCGATCAGTTCGGGCGAGACGTTGAGATAGGATTTGCGGGACAGCATCTCGGACGCGGTTGTGCGGCTGTCTTCACTTGATAGCCAACGCCCGGCGCGCCACACGGCCCGCATCAGGCTGCCGAGCAGATGCGGCTCGGTCTCAGCCCAGTCGTTGCGCACGGCGAGAACCTTTTCCGGTGCACACGTCCAGATCGCCTGACCCGGCAGAAGCAGAGTGCCGACATTGTCGTCGACCGCGAATGATCCCCAGGGCTCACCCACGCAAAAGGCGTCGATCTCTCCACCGGCGAGGGCCTGCGCCATCAATGGCGGTGGTACAGTGCGGATTTCCACCTTTTTCGATGCCAGCGGGGTTCCCGCCACCCAGTAGCGCAACAGTTCGACATGCATCGAGAAAGGGAAGGGGACGCCAAAGACCAGAACGTCTCCGGCGGCTTTTGCCAATGCTCCGCCGGCTTTGGCGGCATCGGCGAAATCAAAACCATATCCCTGATGTGCCAACCGTCCGGCCAATTGTGTTCCAACACCAATCACGGTGCCATTCATCGACAGCACCGACACGGCCGATAGCGGCGTCGCGATGCCGCCCAGACCCAAGGCCATGGCAACCGGCACCGGAGACAGCAGATGCGCCGCATCGACATGTCCAAAGGCCAGCATGTCGCGCAGGGACGACCAGGATGGGGCAGGGCGCAGATCCAGCGAAATGCCCTCGGCATGGTCGAACCCCATTTCGCGCGCGACGATTAATGGGGCGGCATCGACCAGCGGCATGTAGGCTACGGGAAGGGTGACGGTCCTCATGACAACAACTCTGAGGCCGTAACCAAAGCCTCGGCGACCTCGGCCACCCTGCGGTTCTGGTTCATCGCGGTTTTGCGCAACAGGGCATAGGCCTCATCCTCGGGCACGCCTTTGGCTTTCATCAACAATCCCTTGGCGCGGTCGATCACCTTGCGTTCTTCCAATGCGCGGCGGGTTTCAGCCAGTTCCGTCCGCATCTGGCGCAGCACCTGAAACCGGGCGATGGCCGTGTCGATCACCGGCTTGATACGCTCGGCCTGCAGGCCATCGACCACATAGGCTGAGACACCTGCCTCAACCGCAGCTTTTGCCAACCCACCGGCTGCT
The DNA here is from genome assembly GCF_056539825.1 of Ruegeria sp. B10. NCBI lineage: Bacteria > Pseudomonadati > Pseudomonadota > Alphaproteobacteria > Rhodobacterales > Roseobacteraceae > Ruegeria > Ruegeria sp. B10. The sequence goes on along the minus strand of NZ_JBQFVP010000009.1, from coordinate 181,219 downwards.
CCAGACACAAACATGGCGACGGGACGCTCCAGTGGGCCGGACGCGACCGTCAATTCCTCGAGCATGTCGCGCGACGGGTTGTCGATATCAATCAGGACGATATCGGGGCTGTGGGTGGCAATCTTGCGCGCCAATCCCGAGGCGTTTCCGATCACGAACACATCGACATCGCCGGACTCCTTCAGCGCATCCACGATGGCAAAGGCCCGGTCTTGGTTCTGTTCTACGACAACGACTGTCAGGTTCTGGCTCATACGGAGTCAGTTGGGCGCGCTGCATGGGGTTAGCAACAGATCGATTGCTGCGCTTGCAAAGGGACCACAAGTGTAGATCAATTTTTGGGCGAACAACGTCGGAGTGCGTATTCTTCAGGCAATCACAGGGCGCAGCTATTGGGATTGCCTAGGGGTCAGTCGCGTTCGTTCGATACAGTCGCCGCATCAGGGTCGGGGTCAGGTACATCGGAATCTGGTAGGCTCCGATAAAGACCATAATCGGGGCGATGACCTCAGGCGGCAAAGCGACAAAGAACAGGGCAATATTGCGATTGCCTGCGATCAAAGAAATAGCCGTCGCTTGTGCTGGTGGGCCGCGCCTGCGCAACAGGCTGAACATCACGGCCTGAGCGCCAAAGTTGATCACGCAGGCAAAAGCGACCCAGAACAGCGCGATGCCGGGCGCCTCCAGTGCCGTCGCGCTGAGCGATGGCATCAGGCCAATGACAAAGACAGCCAATGTGATCGCGCCCAGACCTTCAAGATTGCTGAGCGTGGACGCGGACGGGTTTCTGAGGACAGTCAGGCGCAAGACGATCGCGGCGGAGGCCGCAACGGCGATGGTCAGGAACAAGCGGGCCGAGGCACCGGTGACGGCGCGAATATCCTCTAGCTCTGGCATGAGCCAGAAGACGGGCAGCGCCGTCAGGGGCAAAAGCGCGGTTCCCACCACCACCAGCCGCACTGCGTGTTCCGCCGGGTGACCCATCATCAGGCACATGTTCGGGCTGCCGGAAATCGAGGGCGCTGCGGCGACGATGAGCAGTGACAGGAAGATCGGCGAACTCATCCAGCCAGCCGTGTATCCAATGGCCAGAAGCGTCAGCGGCACCGCAAGTTGCAGTGCTGCAATCGTGCGGATCACGCTGCGCAGGTCTGACAGCGAGCCAATGAGTGTTTTTGGCTCCATCCTCAGGACGGTCACGAACAGAAGCACCATGACGAGCGGTGGCAACAGCGGGCGCATCGGTTCGGCGAGGCTGGGCAAGAGCAGACCGGCAACCAGCCCCGCGACCAGTACAATGGGGCCATTGCGGGCCGCCAAATGTAGCGGGTTCAAGTGGCGCTACCCGCCGGGGCTCTGGCGCAGGTTCTCGGGCAGCCAAGTGGCCAGCTCAGGGAACCAGATCAGAACAAATACCATCAGCACCATGATGAGGAACATCGGAATGGCGGCGCGGGCGATATAGCTCATCTCGTGGTTGGTCATGCCCTGCATCACAAACAGGTTGAAGCCGATGGGCGGCGTGATCTGGGCCATCTCGACGACAACGACGATAAAGATACCGAACCAGATCAGGTCAATCCCTGCATCGCGGATCATCGGCTCGACCACGGCCATGGTCAGCACGACTGAGGAGATGCCATCCAGAAAACACCCCAGAATGATGTAGAAGACCAGCAGTACCATGAGCAGCTCGAACCGCGTTAGCTCCCACCCGGCGATCAGGTCGGCGAGGCCGCGAGGCAGGCCGGTGAAGCCCATCGACAGCGATAGGAAGGCCGCGCCTGCAAGGATCAGGGCAATCATCGCGCTGGTGCGCGTTGCGCCCATCAAGCTTTCGGTGAAGGTCTTCCAGTTGAGCGAGCCTTGACCGGCGGCCAGCAATAGCCCTCCAATCACGCCAAAGGCGGCGGCTTCGGTTGCAGTGGCATAGCCCAGATACATCGAGCCGATCACCACCGTGATCAGCAGGATCACCGGTAGCAGGAAGCGAGAGTTGTGGATTTTTTCGCGGAAGCTCAGCTTGGCTTCGACGTTGGGCTGCCAGTCCTTACCTAGTTTCGAATAGATCGCGACATAGCCCATGAACATCGCGGCCAGAACGAGGCCGGGCAGGATGCCGGCAAAGAAAAGCTTGGTGATCGATTCATTGATGGTGACGCCATAGACGATCAGCGTAAGCGAGGGTGGGATCATCAGGCCCAGTGTCGCCGCGCCGGTCAGGGTCCCGATGATCATTCGCTCTGGGTAATTGCGCTTGCGCAGTTCCGGGATCGACATCTTGCCCACGGTGGTCAGTGTGGCAGCGGATGAGCCGGACACTGCAGCGAAGACCGTGCAGCCGACGATATTGGTATGCACCAACCCGCCGGGCAGAGGGGCCATCCATGGCGATAGCCCTTTGAACATATCCTCGGATAGTCGCGTTCGATAAAGGATTTCCCCCATCCAGATGAACATGGGCAGCGCGGTCAGGGTCCAGGAAGAGGACGCGGACCAGATCGTGGTGATCATGACGTCGCCGACGGGACGAGTCGTGAACAGCTCCATCCCGACCCAGGCGACGCCCATTAGGGCAAGGCCGACCCAAACGCCGGTGCCCAACAGGGTGAAGAGGACGAAGATGAACAGGATGATGATCGAAAGGTTTTCCATACGCTCATTCCCCCTGGCTTTGGTCGGCCAGATCGGGGGTGATGCGGTGATCCCCCTTGAACAGCACGTGGAGCAGATGGTCGGTCAGCGCGATAGCGAGGATCACGGCACCGATCAGCATGGCGGATTGAGGAATCCACAGGGCGGTTCTGTCCTGCCCCTGACTGACATCGCTGAACTTCCAGCTCCAATAGACAAAGCGGTAGGCGTACCAGCAGAAATACCACATCACCGCTGTACCGATTGCGAAACACCAGATTTCGAGAACACGCCTGAACCCGTCCGGCACAGCATTCAACAGAATGGACACACGGATATGACTGCCTCGGTTCAGCGCATTGGCAAAGGCCAGAAAGGACGCGGCAGCCATGGCGTATCCGGCATAGTCGGGCGCGCCGGGAAAGACCTCTCCGGTCCAGCGTGCCAGCATCTGCACTACGATCAGCAGCAAAATGGCGATCAGGCTAAGCGCGGCCAGAACGCCTGCGGCCTGATAAATGAAATCCAGAACGGACCGAAGCCCACGCATAACCGCCATACTGTCCCCGCTTGGTTTGTCTTTTTTGAGATGGTGCGAGCGGCAGAAGGACCTGCCGCCCGTTTTGGCGTTATTGTTGCGCGGCGTTGAACGCATCGACGATGGCTTTGCCCTCGTCGCCTGCGGCCTCAAGCCATTCGTTGGTCATGGTGACGCCGATTTCTTTCAGCTCACCCACCATCTGGTCAGAGGCCGGACCAACGGTCATGCCACCATCGCGCAGACCCTGCAGTGTGAAGCCGGTATATTCCTTGGCACGCCAGTTGCCGGCATATTCGGCCAGTTCCGCACAGGCTTTGATGACGTTCTTGTTGGCGTCAGACACACCCGACCAGACGTCCGAGTTGACCATCACGTAGTTGCGCGGCAGCCAGGCGTCGACTTCGTAGAAGTAGTTCAGGCTTTCCCAGACCTTGCGGTCATAGCCAGTCGACCCGGAGGACACCATCGAGTCCGCCACACCCGTTGCAAAGGCCTGGCTGATCTCTGCGGCTTCAATCGTCACCGGCAGCATGCCCGTCAGTTCAGCCAGACGTGAGGTGGCGTTGTTGTACGAGCGGAACTTGATGCCCTTCATATCGGCGACCGAGTTCACCTCATTCTTGAAGTACAGCCCCTGCGGCGGCCAAGGCACGGCGTAAAGCAGCGTCAGGTTTTGCTCGGCCAGCAGGCTCTCGATCGAAGGCTTGGCCGCTTCCCACAGCTTGGCGCTGTCATCGAAGGACGTGGCAAGGAAGGGGATCGAGTCGAAGCCGAACAGTGCGTTTTCGTTCTGGTGTCCGGACAACAGGCGCTCGCCAATCGGGGCCTGCCCGGTCTGGATCGCGCGTTTGATATCGGCGCCTTTGAACAGAGAGCCCGAGGGGTGGGTCACGATCTCGATCTCGCCGCCGGTTCCGGTGGTTACACATTTGGCGAATTCAGCACCCGTGGCCGAATGGAAATTCGAGGCCGAATAGGCCATCGGCATGTCCCATTTCTCGGCCATGGCGGGGGCGGCCGCAGCGGCGGTCAATGCGGTTGCCGCGAGAAGGCTGGTGAGTTTCTTCATGATAGTCTCCCTATTGTTATGCGTTGGACTGGCTTCTTGAGCCGAATTATTCATGTTGCGAACCGTGCTGGCGCGTAAACGCTGGTATCTGTGTTTGGCGTGCGTCCTGCAATCATCTGAGCCAGCAAACGGCCGGTTTTTGGGCCGCCGGTCAGGCCGATATGGTGGTGGCCAAAGCCCATATAGGCTCCGGAAATACCGGGAACCTCACCGATGATCGGGATCGAGTCCGCCGGGGCCGGTCGGTGCCCCATCCATTCTATTTCCTCCTTCCATGTCACGCCGGGCAAGGCTGCGCGGGCGTTCTTGCGCAGCAATTCAAACGGCGCACGTGAGGGCGGAGCATCTAGCCCGCCAAATTCGACAATACCCGCCAACCGTATTCGCCCATCCATCGGTGTTGCAACAAATTTACCGGAGGCCACCATGACCGGGCTGCGGGGCATGGCCGATGGTTCGACCAGTTCCAGATGGTAGCCGCGCTCGCTTTCGAGCGGGACCGAGATGCCCAGCCGTTTGGCCAAAGGCCCGGACCAGACGCCCGCGCTGACGATGGCCGTGTCGCAGGCGATGGTCTCGCCCCCCGCGCGCACGCCGGTTACCTTGCCCGCATCTCGGGTGACATCCTCGACCTCGGTGCGCAGAATGCGCCCGCCATTGGCCTCGACATGGGCTGCAAGGTCTTTCACATAGCGGCCCGGATCAGTGATGTGGCCGTGATCCGCCAGCCGTGTCGCAAATGAGATGTCGCGACTGAAGACTGGGTCATAGTCATGCAAGGCCTGCCCTTCGAGCTCATCCCAGTGAAACCCATGCTTGCGCCGGATGCCCCACCCAAAGGCGTCCCCTTCGAAATGAGCCCGGTCGCGATAGAGGAACAGATAGTCCGACGGGACCAGCCATTTCTCCGCCCCGGTCCCTTCAGCCAAGGCCTTGTGGTCGTTCAAACTGTCGCCAATGATCGGGGTCAGGGCGGCGGCGATCCGGTCTACCTCGTCGGCTTTTGCGTGGCTCAGGTAGCGGGTCAGCCAAGGCACAAGCTTGGGGAAGTAACCCCATTTCATGAACAGCGGCTCGGATGGGCTGAACAGCATGCGGGGGGCTTTGCGTAGCAGGCCCGGCACCGTCACAGGCACGATCGAGCAGGACGCTAGAACCCCACCATTGCCATGAGACGTCCCCTCGGCAGGTCCTGCTTTATCAATCAGGATTACATCATGCCCATCCCGCTGCAGCCAGACAGCGGCCGAGACGCCGACAATCCCGGCGCCTATGATGGCAATGGTTTTCTTGTCGCTCATGCTGCCCCCGATTTCGCAACCGCATAGTGGTTGAGCTTTGCCAGATCCGGCCTCCCGCCCAGTCCGGGGGCGTCTGGCACGATGACTTGACCGTCCCGCACCTCGAAAGGGGATTCCAGGATATCTTGCGTCAGAAAATAGCTGGCCTGATAGAATTCGCAGCCTAGCGTGATCTCGGGCGTTGCCGCGATCATGTGGGTTCCGGCGAGATGGGCCAAGCCTGCTTCAAACATGTCGCCGCCATAGGCGCTCAGCCCATGGGTGGCGGCGATGCGGGCGACCGTCTGGCCCCGCGTCAGACCACCGGATTTCATGATCTTGACCGAAACACCATCGCAAATCCCCTCGCGCGCGGCGCGCTCCATGTCTTCGGGGCCAAAGACACTTTCATCGGCCAGCAGAGGGACGTCGATCATCTGCTTCAGTTGGGCCATCATGCCAAAGTGATGCGCCCGAACGGGCTGTTCGATGAAGTCGGGTTGAAACTGGGCCACATCGCGCACCTGCGCCGGGGCGTCCGCGACGCTCAGCCCCTGATTATAGTCGACGCGGACGGCCATTTCGGGGTGGTTCTGGGCCAGATATTCAAGTCGCATGATGTCGAACGCATGATCCTTGAACCCTGTCTTGAGTTTCACGATCCGAACGCCGTCATCGCGCAATCGCGCCAACAGGTCGATATCCTGCGCGAAGTCAGGGTTTGCGATTGAGCAGCTCAGCGGGATCGCATCACGGCACTTGCCGCCAAGCAAGGCCCAAACCGGAAGTGAGGAGATGCGGCCAGTCAGGTCCAGCAGCGCGGCCTCCAGCGCGGCCTTGGCTTCGGTGCAATGGGCGACGGCGTGGGCGGCCTGGGCCATGATCGCGGCCCGGTCGGACAGGCGCGCGCCTAAAACCAGCGGGCGCAGATAGCGGTCCAGCGCGGCAAACGTGGCCTCGGGCGTGCCGGTAAAAACCGACCAGGGTGAGGCCTCACCAAACCCTTGCGTGCCGTCCTCAGTGGTCAATCTGAGGATGACGACCTCGCACGCGCCCTCGACCGAGCCGATGCCGTGATCCCGACGCGATGTCACCGGCAGCGCAAGATGCCATAGATCATAGCCCGTAATTTTCTGTTGTAGATCAGACATCCCACCTCCGGTCAGGACGCAGCCTGCCTTGACCGGAATATCATTTCAAATACTATATCTTGCTTATACCATCAGAAAAAATGATGATCTAATGTCCCTCAGATTTCGTCAGTTACAGGCTTTTCACGCGATCATGGAGACAGGGACGGTCACCGGCGCCGCCTCGGTACTTGGCATTTCGCAGCCGGGCATCAGCAACCTTCTGTCTCAGCTCGAGCGCGAGGCGCGCTTGCCTTTGTTCGAACGCACCAAAGGGCGCTTGCTGCCCACGCCCGAGGCCGAGCTTCTCTATCGTGAGGTCGATACCGTGGTGCGCGGGCTCGATCACGTGGCGCAGGCGGTTACGGATTTGCAGAACAAACACCCCGGCCAATTGCAGGTCGCCGCCCCACACATGCTGTCCTTCGGCTTCATGCCCCGCGAGATTGCGCGATTCTCGCAATCCCGTCCCAATCTGTCGGTCAGCTTTCAATCGCAATATTCGTCGAAAATTCAGGAATGGGTGACGTCGGGCCTGTTCGAGATCGGCATTGTCGAGATGCCCATTCTGCACGACACCCTGAACGCCAAGGTTTTCCGGTTTGAAACGCTGGCGACATTTCCCGAAAACAGCCCTCTGGCCGCGCATGAGGTCTTGACCCCTGAACTGCTTGAACAAGAGCCGTTCATCGTAATGGGGCCGGAGCATCAAACCCACCGCCGGACGCGCGAGGTATTCCAGAAGGCCGGGTGCGACTGGCGAACCAAGATCCACACGCATTTGTCGGAAAACCTGCTCAGCTTCGTCAAGGAGGGCATGGGTGTAGCCCTAATCGACCCGTTTACCGTGTCGTTCGATGGCGAGGACGGCTATCAAACCCGGCAGTTTCAGCCGCCTGTGATGCTGGATCTTGCGGTCATCACCGCCAAAGGCCGCCCGCTCTCCGCCATCGGGCAGGCGTTTCTGGCGCAGTTGATGACCTCGATTGAGACCTTTGCCGAGGGCGCTGTACAAGACGAACGGCAGACGAGCGGATAACGCTGTTGGCAAGTCGCACAATGATGTGAAACTGTCGGGCGGACTCGACGCTCAGAACGCAGGAGGAGGGGCAGATGATCGCACAGGGGGGGAAATCCATCTACGGGGCGTCGGTGGGTATCTTGATGCTCGATGCGCGGTTTCCGCGCATTCCGGGCGACATGGGTAACGCGACGACCTGGCCGTTTCCGGTGCTGTATCGGATCGTGCGCGATGCCTCGCCTGACCTTGTTGTGCGGCGTGGGGCCGAGGGTATGTTGAGCGCGTTTGTCGATGCGGCTCGTGACCTTGTTCGCGATGGCGCGGACGGCATTACCACGAATTGTGGTTTTCTGTCCCTGTTCCAGCAAGAATTGTCCGAGGCCGTTCCGGTTCCGGTCGTGACCTCGTCGTTGATGCAGGTGGCGATGGTCAATCGCATTTTGCCAGCTGGAAAGCGTGCTGGGGTCCTGACCATCTCGGCCTCGACGCTGACCGAAGACCATTTGCGGAAAGCACTGGTGCCCGAAGGAACGCCGATCGGGACGACAGAAGGAGGGCAGGAATTCACGCGCGCGATTCTCGGGAATGAGGAGGCTCTGGACGTCGAAAAGGCGCGCGCTGACAATGTCGAGGCGGCTCTGCGGCTGCAAGAGAACCATCCTGAGCTGGGCGCAATCGTTCTGGAATGCACCAATATGTGCCCCTATGCAGCCGATATCCAAAGTGCGACGGGATTGCCTGTTTTCTCGATTGTCAGCTTTGTGACCTGGTTCCAATCCGGTCTTTTGCCGCCAAGGTTCTGAAAACGCGGCACGACACTCGGTTGGGAAAATTGAATAATAACAATGTATAAGCCAAAATTTTTCCGCCCTCTCGTCAATTACTAAAAATTTAGTTTGACAGATGCGCGGTAAATCGCTGATGTTGGTTGCCATCCGGTTCGCGCCGGAATCCATAGTTTTTGGGAGGAAACAGATGCGGAGACATCTACTTTCCGCAGTGGCGGCGGCTGCCGTCATTGCGGGGCACGGTCCCGTTTGGGCCGACGAAGCCGCAGCACAACGTTGGATCGACGACGAATTCCAGCCATCGACTCTGTCGAAAGACGAACAGATGGGCGAGATGAAGTGGTTTATCGAAGCTGCACAGCCTTATGCCGGCATGGAAATCAACGTTCTGTCGGAAGGCATTCCAACGCACTCATACGAGTCCGAGGTGCTGACGAAGGCGTTCGAAGAGATCACCGGGATCAAGGTCAACCACCAGATCCTCGGCGAGGGCGAAGTGGTTCAGGCCGTTCAGACCCAACTGCAGACGGGCCGGAACCTCTATGACGGTTACGTCAATGACAGTGACCTGATCGGCACGCACTCGCGCCTGCAACTGGCCTATCCGCTGACCGACATGATGGCGGGCGAATGGGCGGCGACGACCTCGCCGACGCTTGATCTGGATGACTTTATGGGCATTCAGTTCACCACCGGTCCGGATGGCAAGCTGTATCAGCTGCCCGACCAGCAGTTCGCGAACCTCTATTGGTTCCGCAAGGACTGGTTCGATGACGAGGCCAACAAGGCCGCGTTCAAGGAAAAGTACGGCTATGACCTTGGCGTTCCGGTCAACTGGTCCGCTTACGAAGACATTGCCGAGTTTTTCACCAACGACGTGAAAGAGATCGACGGTGTGACAATCTACGGTCACATGGACTACGGCAAACGCGCGCCTGACCTTGGCTGGCGTATGACCGACGCGTGGCTGTCGATGGCCGGTGCCGGTGACGTAGGTGAGCCGAACGGTATCCCCGTTGACGAATGGGGCATCCGCATGGAAGCGGGCACCTGTAACCCTGTCGGGGCCTCCGTCTCGCGCGGTGGTGCGGCCAACGGTCCGGCTGCGGTCTATGCGATCCGCAAGTGGGATGAGTGGCTGCGGGCATACGCTCCTCCAGGTGCGGCGTCTTATGACTTCTACCAGTCGCTGCCAGCGCTTAGCCAAGGCAACGTGGCCCAGCAGATCTTCTGGTACACCGCCTTTACCGCTGACATGGTGAAGCCGAAGTCCGAAGGCAACAACACTGTGGACGACGAAGGCACGCCGCTGTGGCGGATGGCGCCCAGCCCGCACGGCCCCTATTGGGAAGAAGGCCAGAAGGTCGGCTACCAAGACGTGGGCTCCTGGACGTTCCTTAAATCGACCCCCGAGGATCGTGCCCAGGCGGCTTGGCTCTATGCTCAGTTCGTGACGTCGAAGACTGTTGACGTGAAGAAGTCCCATGTGGGTCTGACCTTCATCCGCGACAGCTCGGTCAACCACGAGTCGTTCACCGAACGCGCACCCAAGCTGGGTGGTCTGGTCGAGTTCTACCGCTCACCTGACCGTGTGGCATGGTCGCCGACCGGCATCAACGTTCCGGATTATCCGAAGCTGGCCCAAATCTGGTGGCAGCAGATCGGTGACGTGAACTCGGGCGCCTTCACCCCGCAAGAGGCGATGGATCGTCTTGCCGAGGAAATGGACATCACCATGGCCCGTATGCAGGCCGCGGATGAAAGCGCGGGTGTCTACGGCGGCTGTGGTCCACGTCTGAACGAGCCGCAGGATCCTGCCTTCTGGCTGGAGAAAGAGGGCTCGCCCAAGGCCAAGCTTGAGAACGAAAAGCCGCAAGGCCAGACCGTCAACTATGACGAACTGGTCCAGCGCTGGCAGTCTCAGTAAGCGATTGAAACCGGGGGTGCCGATTGCGGCATCCCCATCCCAAGACCAAGACAGCGCATCGCGCTGCGGGATCGGAATTCACGGACATGATCGAACTTAAAGACGCGACCAAACGGGTCGGGAACGTCATTCACATCAAACCCACATCCCTGACGCTGCAGACCGGCCATTTCAATGTGCTGCTGGGGGCGACGGGATCGGGCAAGACCTCTCTGATCAAGATGATGGCCGGGTTGGACCCGATCGCCTCGGGCAAGGTCTTCATGGATGGGCAGGATGTGACAAAGCTGAACACGCAGAAGCGGCAGATCAGCCTGGTCCACCAGTTCTTCGTGAACTACCCTCATATGACCGTCTTCGACAACATCGCCTCGCCCCTGCGCGTTGCCGGGATGGCGAAATCCGAAATCGAAGGGCGCGTGGAAGAGGCTGCCGACCTGCTGCAACTGCGCCCGATGCTGCATCGCCGCCCGCACGAACTGTCTGGTGGCCAGCAACAACGCACCGCCTTGGCCCGTGCAATTGCGAAAGAAAGCCGCGCCGTATTCTTGGATGAGCCGCTGGCCAACCTCGACTACAAGCTGCGCGAAGAGCTGCGTGAGCAGTTGCCCGATCTGTTCGCCGGGCGTGGCGCCGTGGTGGTCTATGCGACCTCGGAACCCGAAGAAGCGCTCTTGCTGGGCGGTCATACCGCATTGATGGAAGACGGGTATGTGACCCAGTTCGGCCCGACGGCTGATATTTACCGCAATCCCGAAAATCTGGCCGCCGCACGCGTATTCTCGGACCCCCCGATCAATGTGGCGCGCATCACGGTGTCCGGCGCACAGGCGCAGCTTGCTGGCGGCGGCGGCTGGGCGGTTCAGAACATGGCCGATGGCGAATACATGGTCGCCGTACGCCCTCATCGCGTCACTCCAATCCGCACGTCCGAGGCTGACGTGGAGCTAACAGGCCGCGTGATTGTGACCGAACTGTCGGGATCGGATTCCAGCGCGCATTTCCGGCATGGCTCGGATGACTGGGTGTCTTTGGCGGCAGGGGTTCACCCCTATCAGGTCGGCGAGGATCACAGTTTCTATATGAACCCGGCGCATTGCCGGTATTTCGGCCAAGACGGCCAAAGGGTGGCCTGACATGGCACAGATCAAGCTTTCCAATCTGCGACACAGCTATATGCCCGCGCCGAAAGGCCCCGAGGACTATGCGCTGAAAGAAGTCGATGTCACGTGGCGCGATGGTGGGGCCTATGCGTTGCTGGGGCCCTCGGGCTGCGGCAAGTCCACTCTGCTGAATATCATCTCGGGGCTGTTGACACCGTCTGAGGGGCAGATTCTGTTTGACGGTCAGGATGTTACAGCCCTGCCACCCGATCAGCGCAACATTGCGCAGGTCTTCCAGTTTCCGGTGATTTATGACACGATGACCGTTGGTGAAAACCTGGCCTTTCCGCTGAAGAACCGCGGCGTCGACCCTGCCAAAATCAAGCGGCGCGTCGATGAGATCGCCGAGATGCTGGACGTCACGGACATGCTGAACACCCGTGCCAGCGGCCTCAGCCCGGACAACAAGCAGAAGATCTCGATGGGGCGCGGGCTGGTGCGCGACGATGTGAACGCGGTGATGTTTGACGAGCCGCTGACCGTGATTGACCCGCATCTGAAATGGAAGCTGCGCTCGAAGCTGAAAGAGCTGCACCAGAAAGTGCAGGCAACAATGATCTACGTGACCCACGACCAGACCGAGGCGCTGACCTTCGCGGATGAGGTGGTCGTGATGCAAGACGGCGAGGTTGTGCAGATCGGCACCCCTGTTGAGCTGTTCGAGCGCCCTCAGCACACCTTCGTTGGCCACTTTATCGGCTCCCCCGGCATGAATGTTCTGCCCTGCGAGGCCAAAGGCGACCGGGCCGTGTTCGAGGGACATGAAGTGGTGCTAGAAGGCCCTACTCATGGCGACGGAGGACGCACCGATCTGGGTATCCGCCCGGAATATGTGGGCTTCGGCGATACCGGCATTCCAGCGCATGTAACCAAAGTGTCCGATATCGGCCGCCACTATGTGGTCAGCGCGATGGTCGGCAATACGGCCCTCAAGGCTGTAACCGAACACTCTGTGCCTGAACCGGGCTCAGAGGTCTTCCTGCAATTCAAACCAGAACAATCCCGCGTTTACCGCGACGGCTGGATCGCAACCGAGGAGCGCAGCTGATGAGAACCGAAAACCAAAAAGCATGGTTCTTTGTCCTGCCGGTGCTGGCACTGGTCGCGTTCAACGCGCTGGTGCCGATGATGACGGTGGTCAACTACTCGGTGCAGGAAACCTTCGGCAACAACCAGTTCTTCTGGGAAGGGCTTGGCTGGTTCGAGCAAATCCTGCGCTCGGATCGCTTTCAGGCCGCGCTGGGACGGCAGTTCCTGTTCACCTTCCTGATCCTTCTGATCGAGGTGCCTTTGGGCATCATCGTCGCCCTGTCGATGCCGCGCAAAGGCTTCTGGGTGCCGGTCTGTCTGGTCCTGATGGCCCTGCCGATGTTGATTCCGTGGAACGTGGTCGGCTCCATGTGGAACATCTTCACCCTGCCCAAGATCGGCCTGTTGGGCTACTTCCTGAATGATGTTCTGGGCATCAACTATGACATGACGCAACAGCCTCTGTCGGCTTGGATCACTGTCGTTGTCATGGATGTCTGGCACTGGACGTCGCTGGTTGTGCTGCTGTGCTATGCAGGCCTCGTGTCGATCCCCGATGCCTACTATCAGGCGGCCAAGATTGACGGTGCCAGCCCATGGTCGGTGTTCCGCTATATCCAGTTGCCCAAGATGAAAACCGTTCTGACCATCGCCGTTCTGCTGCGCTTCATGGACAGTTTCAACATCTATACCGAGCCCTTCGTTCTGACCGGCGGTGGCCCCGGCAACTCAACCACCCTGTTGTCGATCGACCTTGTGAAGATCGCGCTGGGACAGTTCGACCTTGGCCCTGCAGCCGCGATGAGCTTGATCTACTTCGCTATCACGCTGCTGGTCAGCTGGGTCTTCTACACTCTGATGACAAAGGATGACGCGCAATGAAGAAGCGGTCTCTTATCCCGATCCTCTATATCGCGTTCCTGATGCTGCCGATCTATTGGCTGGTGGCGATGTCGTTCAAGACCACGAACGAGATCCTGTCGGGCTTTTCCCTGTTCCCCCAGACTTTCACGTTGGAGAACTACACCACCATCCTCACCGATCCGACGTGGTATTGGGGCTATATCAACTCGATCATCTATGTGACGATCAACACGGTGCTGTCGGTCTGTGTGGCCTTGCCTGCGGCCTATGCGTTCTCACGCTATCGGTTTCTGGGCGATAAGCAGCTGTTCTTCTGGCTGCTGACCAACCGGATGGCCCCGGCGGCTGTGTTCGCGCTGCCGTTCTTCCAGCTCTATTCCTCGATCGGTCTGTTTGACACTCACCTGGCCGTGGCTTTGGCGCATACGCTGTTCAACGTGCCGTTGGCGGTGTGGATTTTGGAGGGGTTCATGCGGGGTATCCCGAAAGAGCTGGATGAGACCGCCTATGTCGACGGCTATTCCTTCCCGCGTTTCTTCGTGACGATCTTCCTGCCTAACATCAAAGCGGGTGTGGGTGTTGCAGCCTTCTTCTGCTTCATGTTCTCGTGGGTCGAGATGCTGTTGGCCAAAACGCTCACCGCGGTTGAGGCCAAGCCCATCGCCGCCGTGATGACCCGTACCGCCTCCAGCGCGGGGTATGAGCTGGGTCTGCTGGCAGCCGCCGGAACCCTGACCATCATCCCCGGCGCCATCGTCATCTGGTTTGTCCGCAACTACATCGCGCGTGGTTTCGCGATGGGACGTGTATGAGGTTCGATATGCGCAAACTTCTTATCATCCTTCCCTTCCTGCCCTCTGCGGCATTTGCCCAGCAGGCGGGTTGGGGCAGCGTCGGCCAGCAAGAGGAAAAAGGCTTTTCGTGGACCGATCCGCTGTGGCCTGATTTCTGGATGGCTTGGACGCCAGCCACGCTGGCTTTGTTCGTCGGCATCTTCTCGGCCATTGCACTTATCGGCGTGCTGGAAGGGTTCAAATTCCGCGATGGCATTGAACGCAAAGGCGTGCTGGGTCTGACCACAACGCTGGGCGACCGCCTGTTCATCACGCTGCTTGGCTCGGCCTATATCTTTCTGGCCTGGCTCGGTTTCGTGGGTCAACCGGTCTGGACACCGCTGTTTCTGTCCATCGGTTGGGGTTTCTTCGTTTTCTGGAAAGTTTAGGCTTTGACAAAACACGAAAGGATGCTTGTCTGACAGGCACACCAATCATGACGACACCAAGAGCAATGCGAAAGAAAAAGACGACAAATCTGCTGACCGAGGTTGAACTGGAGTTCATGAACGAACTCTGGGCCCTAGGGGAAGGCTCGGTGCGTGATGTATTGGACCGCCTGCCACCGGAACGGAATCTGGCCTATACTTCAGGTGCAACGATCCTGCGTATTCTCGACGAAAAAGGTTTTGTCGAAAGCCGTAAGGACGGAAAGACCCTGATCTACAGACCGCTTCTGGACAAGGATCGGTATCAGGCCCGCTCGCTTCAGAACCTTTCGCGGACGTTGTTTGACAACACACCAGCCTCGCTGGTTGCGCGCTTGGTGGATGATGCGGGTCTGAGCGAGGCGGATCTTGAGGATATTCGGGCATTGGTAGAAAGGAGACTGCAAAATGACAGCGGTTAAGCCGGTTCTCGATGCCTATCTCGAACTGAATTTTGTTCTGATCCTATCGGTCGCGTTGTGGTTCGCAGCCCGATTTGTCCTGTCTCGAACCTCGATGCGACTGTCCTTTTCCGATCAGTTTCGCCTGCTTAGGGCGCTGGTGCTTTGCCTTATGCTCAGCCCCGTGCTGGCCTTTGGGGTGGCGCATTTGTTCGAATTCATCTGGCCAGGTCAGCCGATGGCCATCGGCGACGTCGCCGTTGCGGCCTATCTGAGGGGTGAGATCGCGCTGCCTGCAACCCAGTTTGAGACGCTGCTGAACACGCGCCAGCGCTGGGTCGAAGCTGCTTTGGATGGTAGCTCCGTCTGGGCGATCGCCGCTCTTGCGGCTTTGGCATTGGTCTCGGCCATGCTGGTCATCCGCGTGATCTGGGCTGCGCTGCAAATTCGTCAGACGGTCCTGGACAGTTTCCTATGGAAACGCTCAGCCAAAGTGGATGTCCGTCTGTCGGATCACATCAAAGTTCCCTTTGCCGTGCGGGGTCTGCGCCGTCGTCACGTAATCCTGCCCAGCAACCTGCTGAATGATCGCCACGAATTGCGGTTCGCGATTGCCCATGAGTTCCAGCATGTTCGCGGCGGTGACGTCGAATGGGAGCTGGTGCTGGAGTTTCTGCGCCCGCTGTTTTTCTGGAATCCGGCCTATCACATCCTGCGCTATCAGTTTGAGCGGCTGCGCGAGCTTGGTTGCGATCAGGCCATTGTTGCCAGACGCAGACTGGATACGGTGGACTATGCCAAATGCCTGCTGGACTATTGCGCCCGCACTGTCACCCGCGAGCGTCCGCAGGTTCTGAATGTTGCGCTGGTCAATGGGAACAAGGCGAAGCGGGTGCTGAGACAACGCATAATCGCTTTGGCGGACGGACCCAAAGGGGGGCATCCGCTGCATGCGATGGTCCTGTCTTTCAGCCTGATCTTTGCGATTGTCCTGGCTTGGGGCTCGGCCAGTTTGCGCCAGACCGACGGCTGGAGCCACGACCGGCTTATGCTTTCGACCGTGGTCAACCTTGAGCGGCTGGAACGTCGCAACAGCGGTAATTGACAAGCGACGTCTCGGTCAGACCGAGACGCCTTGAAGGACTTGATCCCGTGACACATCCTGCTTGCGGCCTTCCAGCAGGATTTCTCCGCGACGCAGGACGACGAACCGGTCGGCGAGGTCGTAGGCAAAGTCGAAATACTGCTCGACCAGCAGGATCGCCATCTGGCCCTGATCGCGCAGGTGGCGGATCACTTCGCCGATCTGCTGGATGATGTTGGGCTGAATGCCCTCGGTAGGTTCGTCCAGCAGTAAAAGCCGGGGTTTCGTGATCAATGCCCGGGCAATAGCAAGTTGTTGTTGCTGGCCGCCGGACAGATCTCCGCCGCGCCGATGCTGCATCTGGGCCAGAACCGGGAACAGGTCAAAGATCTCATCCGGCACGAAGTGTTCAGCCGCAGGAAGGCAGGCGAACCCGGTTTCGAGGTTCTCGCGCACAGTCAGAAGCGGAAAAATCTCACGCCCTTGCGGGACATAAGCGACACCTTTCCAGGCCATCTGATGCGCAGGCAGCGGGCCGAGGTCTTCGCCGTCCAGTGTCAGCGACCCGCCAGAGCGGGGATGGGTGCCCGAGATCGCCTTGATCAGGCTGGTCTTGCCGACCCCATTTGTGCCCATCACGCAGGTCACCTCACCCCTCTCGGCCTCCATCGAGATACCGTTAAGGATTTGTGAATGGCCATAGTGCAGGGTCAGATCGTTCAGTTTCAGCATCGCTCAACGCCCCAGATAGACGTCGATGACGTCCTGATTTGATGTCACATGGTCCAGGGACCCCTCGGCCAGAACCGATCCTTCATGCAGGACGGTGACCTTGCAATTCAGGCGGCGTACGAATTCCATGTCATGTTCGACGACCACAACGGCGCGGGTCTTGGCGGCTTGTACCAGCAGGTCGGTCGTGTGTTCACGCTCCTGCGGGGTCATCCCGGCGGCAGGCTCGTCAACCAGCAGAAGGCGCGGTTCCTGCGCCAGCAGCATCCCGATCTCAAGCCATTGTTTCTGCCCGTGGCTCAGCTCACCGGATTTGCGGTCGAGTTCGTCCTTCAGGCCGATCTCATCGGCCAGTTCCTCGACCTTCTCCAGATCGTCTGGTGAGGGCCGATAAAATAGGACGCCCAGCCAACCGCGTTTGTTCTTGAGGGCCATCAGGAGGTTTTCTCTAACGCTTTGGTCCTCGAACACGGTAGGTTTTTGGAATTTCCGGCCGACACCGGCCTGCGCGATTTTCGCCTCGCTCATCCGCAGCAATGAAACGGATTTCTCGCCCCAGATCACGCGGCCTTCGTCTGGTCGCGTCTTGCCGGTGACGATGTCCATAAAGGTCGTCTTTCCAGCCCCGTTCGGGCCAATCACTGCGCGCAGTTCGGCCTCACCGATCTGGAAGGAGAGATTGTTGATGGCTCGGAACCCGTCGAAGGTGACTGAAACGCCGCTGACCTCTAGCAGAGTGCTCATTCCGTTGCCTCCTTTTCGCGCAGGGCGCTGTCGTCGGGTCCAAGCGGCGCACCGTGGCGCTGCGGCGCGCGGCGGTTGGTCCAGAGGTCGAACAGGCCACCGATACCCTTTGGTGCGAACAGAGTTACCAGTACGAAGGAGACGCCCAGCAGCACCTGCCACCAGTCGACCCATTTGATTGTGTAGAACCCCAGTGGGATGTCCGGCGCCTGTCCGCCGGTGAACCATGTGCTGAGCAGGCTGACGAAAGCCGCCCCGATCACCGCACCATACAGGCGACCACGCCCACCAATGGCGACCCAAACGGCCAGATAGATCGAAGCGATGGGGGCCATTTCCTCGGGGTTGATGATCCCAGCTTGAGGGTAGTAGAGCGCGCCCGCGATGGCGGCGATACAGGCGGTCAGGGTGAAGACGGCCAGCTTGTAGACCTCGACAGAATAGCCAAGGAACCGCACTCGCGCCTCGTTGTCGCGGATGCCGCGGATGACCGATCCGAACTTGCCCGATACGACCCACGCCGCCAGCATATATCCCAGCCCAAGGGCCAGTGCCGAGGCCCAGAGGAACCAGATCGACACCACGTCCTGCGAGGCGGTCACACCCGGCAGGTTCTGCAAGCCCGATAGGCCATTATTGCCGCGCAATCCGCTGTCGTTCTGGAACAGGTACAGTGCCAACGCCAAAGTCATCGCTTGTGTCAGGATCGACAGGTATACCCCCGTCACCCGGCTGCGGAAGGCCAGCCATCCGAAGATCAGCGCCAGAAGTCCGGGCACCAAAACGACCAGAATCAGTTGCAGGGTCAGGCTATGGGAAAAGGCCCAGATCAGCGGGAAATCCGATGATCCGACCACGCCGAATATCTGCGTTCCGATGGCGTCTACGACCTCGGACGGGGTAGGGGGGATTTCGGCCTGTGACAGAGACTCGACCACGATCAGGCGGGTGCGTTCGTACATCAGCCACATGCCGATCATGTAGCCTCCTAGCCCGAAGAAGGCGAAATGGCCCAGCGAGAGGATACCGGTAAAGCCCCAAACCAGATCCATCGCCACGGCAATAAGGCAAAGGCACAGGGTCTTGCCCAGCGTCTTGACGAAGCTGGTTGAGATCACACCGATCCCGAACCCTTCGGACAGGACGGTCACGCCCAATGTGAACAGGGACAGGATGGCCAGAAAGACCAGTACGGAGGGGTTCTTGGCGACAAAGCTGTGTTCCATGGCTCAATCCCCTGCCGCGCGGCCTTTGAGGGCGATAATGCCCCTTGGCCGGAATTGGATGAAAATGATGATGAAGATGATCATGTAGGTTTGTGCCGCGAGGGTGTTCGACGGGTTCATCCACTCGATCCCCTTCTGCAGGAAGCCGATCATCCCGGCCCCGGCCAGCGCACCCCAGATGTTACCGACGCCGCCCACGACCACAGTCATGAAGCTTTGCACGATATAGTCGCTGCCCAGATCGGACGTCACTTTGGCGAACAGACCAATCGCAACCCCGGCTATCCCTGCGATGCCGGAACCGAGCCCAAAGGTCAGCATATTCACCCGCCCCGGATTGATCCCCATTGACGCCGCCATGCGTGGGTTCTGCGTCACCGCGCGCATCTCAAGCCCCAACCGGGTGCGTTTCATGATGTAAAGGAACAGTCCTAGAAAGATCATCGCCAGCACGAAGATCGCGATGCGGATATAGCTGATCGATACCACATCGTTCAGCACCCATGCCCCGTCCAGCCAGCCGGGCGCGGTCAGCGGTCGGGCCTGCGTACCGAAGATGTTCTTGGCCAGCTGTTGCAAAGCGATAGAGATGCCGAACGTCGCCAGCAGAGTCTCTAGCGGGCGGGCGTAGAGCCAGCGGATCACCAGCCGCTCCATCGCGACGCCCATGGCGAAGGTGACGGCAAAGGCCATCGGGATGGCGACGATGATTGAGAGCGTATGGTCGGGGATGAACTGCTGCACCACGTAGCCGGTGTATGCGCCCATCATGATGAACTCACCGTGGGCCATGTTGATCACACCCATCACGCCGAAGGTGATGGCCAGTCCGATGGCGGCGAGGAAATAGATCGACGCCAGTGAGATCGCATCCAGCGTCAGATCGAGCGTCTGGTTCAAACCGACCTTCAGCTCGATCTGTTCCAGCGCCTTTTCGACTGCGGTTGTGATTTCGGGTGAGGGTTCGGCATAGATCTCAAAGAAGACATGCGTTTCCAACGCAGAATCGATGTCGGCCTCGGTGATCAAAGCAGGCACGAGGCCGGCTTCGGCTAAAACAGCGTAAGCCTGAGCACGCGTGGTGTCAGAGTTCAGCTGCGCGACAGGAATGCCCCCCACGCGGCCTCCGTCGATATTGGCGGCCAGTGCGGCGCGTATGTCGTCGGGCGATGTACGCGGTGCGGCAAGTTCATTGGCAACCAACAGATCATATGCCTCATCCCGCGACAGGGCTTCTGATC
Organism: Ruegeria sp. B10; assembly: GCF_056539825.1. NCBI lineage: Bacteria > Pseudomonadati > Pseudomonadota > Alphaproteobacteria > Rhodobacterales > Roseobacteraceae > Ruegeria > Ruegeria sp. B10. The sequence goes on along the minus strand of NZ_JBQFVP010000009.1, from coordinate 161,084 downwards.
CGGGATCTAGAATGGCGGCGATATTCGCATCAGAGGGCAGATCTGTGCCCGTATGTCGATTCGTCACGACCAAAGGGTTCAGAGCCGCGCGGACGTCCACACCCAGATCGTCGGACATGTCTTCAATCGCAGCCACACGTGCTGCGGTATCTTCGTCGTAGCCGATGGTCAGCAACCGCTCGAGACGTTGCTTCTGCGCTTTCAGATCGGCATCGGGCTCGTCCTCAATTGAGGCGCGCAGCGGCTCCAGCAGAGCGCCTTCGGGATCGCGTTGGATAGACGTCAAGGCGGCCAGACGTTTCGCACGATCCGGGTCGGTCAGTTGGAACTGAACCAAAGCCGTCCCGATCATCGCGCGAATGCCGCTATTGGGTTTCAACTGTTTCAGATCGGATTTTTGATACGTGCCAACGACTTCTCCGGTGTCGAAATCGGTCAGCTCGTACGACCGCCCCTCGGCCTTCTTACCTGCAAAGAACAGGCCATCCGACTTGCGCATCCACACATCTTTGGCGGCCCATGTCTCAAGCATCACCTGCGCTTGCGGTAGACCGCTGGAGGCAATCGCATCAATCGCAGGCCCAATCGTCTTGCGCGAGCTTTTGGCGATGATCTCCTGATGCTCTTGCAGGATCGGTTGCAAACCGCTCTCTTGCGCATTGGCCGTCAGACAGGCGCATAGGATTGCGAGGCCCGCAAGGAATAGTCGTAACATGTGGTGAAACCCGAGGTGTCTTTAGGGCAAAGCGGGCGATGATACCCGCCTTGCTAGAAGGTTAGTAGTTCGACAGGGTCTGAACGCAGGTCTTGGTCTCGGTGTTGTACATACCGCAGCCCAGCTCTTTCCAATCCGAGATTAGAACCGCCGATTCTGGCAGGAAGTCGGTCCATGCATCGCCCGGAACGACGTCGGTTTCGCTGATGATATCGAACTGGCCATCTTCCTGAATCTCACCGATCAGAACCGGCTTGGCCAGGTGGTGGTTCGGCAGCATCACTGCAGTGCCACCGGTCAGGTTCGGGAATTCCTGCCCGTACATGGCCGAGCGTACAGCGTCGACCTCGGTCGATCCGGCTTCGGTCGCGGCGTTTACCCACATGTTGAAGCCGATGTAATGCGCCTCCATCGGGTCATTGGTCACGCGGTCTTCACCCATGGTTGCTTTCCATGTTTCGACGAATTCGGCGTTCACATCGGTATCTGCCGACTGGAAATAGTTCCACGCGGCCAGGTGACCGACCAGGTTGGTGGTATCCAGACCCGAGAGTTCTTCCTCACCGACCGAGAAGGCTACGACCGGGATGTCATCCGCCGAAACGCCCGCAGCCGCCAGCTCTTTGTAGAAGCCAATGTTCGCGTCGCCATTGATGGTCGAGATCACGCCGACTTTCTTACCATCTGCACCCAGCGCGACTACGTCCGCCACGATCTTGGACCAGTCAGAATGACCAAAGGGGGTGTAGTTGACGAAGATATCTTCGTCCGCGATGCCTTTGCCCTTCAGGTAGCTTTCCAGAATATTGTTGGTGGTCCTGGGGTAGACATAGTCTGTGCCGAGCAGAGCGAATTTCTCGCCCCCCAGTTCCTCCAGAAAATAGTCGGTTGCAGGGATTGCCTGCTGGTTCGGCGCGGCACCGGTGTAAAAGACGTTTTTCGAGGATTCTTCGCCTTCATACTGAACCGGGTAGAACAGCAGGCCGTTCAGTTCTTCGATGACCGGCAGAACCGATTTCCGGCTGACCGAGGTCCAGTTGCCAAAGATCACGTCCACTTCATGCACGGTCAGCAGCTCGCGCGCTTTTTCAGCAAATAGCGGCCAGTCCGAAGCCGGGTCGACTACAACCGCCTCAAGCTGCTTGCCCAGCAGGCCGCCCTTCGCGTTTTGCTGGTCGATCAGCATCAGCATCGTGTCTTTCAGCGTGGTTTCTGAGATTGCCATCGTGCCGGACAGCGAATGCAGCACGCCAACCTTGATCGTGTCTTCAGCCGACAGTGCGGCGGTGGCCATGGCAGCAAATACCAGTGATCCGGCGAGCGTGGATTTGAGCGATTTCATGTAATCCTCCTGGGCGGGGCCGGGAGAGAGGGCTTGCACAAAGGCGCGTTTCTCTTCTACCTGATCCCCGCAACTGTTGTTGCGTTATCGTGTGGCGGTTGTGTTCGAGGTCCAATTCGCGCAGCCGTCACACACCCTTCGAGATGTTTCCCCCGACGAGCACCCATACGGTTTCTGCATCGCGGCAATCTTGGCAACCTGTCGGTCAGGTAAATGCAAAAATCAGCCGCATCTGATTAATTTTTAATCCATTGCCTGAGTGTGTGCCAAAAATTTGGTCACCTGCATCGGTTTTGTGGTCGATTGCGACACCCAAGAATGGTTTTCCGCCATCCCAGACACGAAACACAGGGCATGAACTGACGCCTCGGGGGTGCCCAATTACGCAACTTGCCCATATAACGCCCATCACGGACAAAACCCCTCCCCGTGCTAAGGGGGCCGTGTCTATCAGCACCAAACCGTTGGGCAGGCGGTCGGTTCTGGACGTATTCCGCCAATCTGGTTCTTTTAAGTGCTTGTTCCCGCGCGCAGAATCGCACGCGCTGGACGCGGTTCTGCTGAATACAGCGGGTGGCGTCACCGGTGGGGATGCGTTTCGGTTTTCCGGAACAGCGGGTGAAGGCACCACGCTGACGATGACGACGCAGGCGTGTGAGCGCGCTTACAAGGCGCAGCCCGGCCCCTATGGTCAGGTCGTCAATCACCTGACCGTCGCGCCCGGTGCTCGCATGAACTGGATGCCGCAAGAGACAATCCTGTTCAACGGCAGTGCTCTGGATCGTCGGCTATTGGTCGAAATGGAGCCGGACGCGACTCTGCTGATGGTCGAGCCTTTAGTCTTTGGGCGCGCGGCGATGGGCGAAACCCTGACGGATATCCGTTTGCGAGACCGGATCGAAATTCGGCGCGGTGGAGCCCCTCTGTTCTTGGATACAATGCGATTTTCCGGCGACCTGCACGCCCATCTCGCGAAGCCCCATATCGCAGACGGAGCGGGTGCAATGGCGCTGGTCGTCTTTGCCTGCAGCTCGGCCGAGGGTCAGTTGGACACGGTGCGCCAGATGCTGCCCGAAACGGCAGGTGCAACGCTGATACATGGCGATCTGCTGGTGATCCGGATGCTGGCCGAAAACAGCTTTGCCCTGCGCCGTGCGCTGATGCCGGTTCTGCGGCAACTCAACAACAACACTCTTCCCCGATGCTGGATGATCTGAGATGAACCTGACTCCCCGCGAAAAAGACAAACTGATGGTCGCCATGGCCGCCGAAGTTGCCCGCAAACGCCTTGCCCGAGGGGTCAGGCTGAACCATCCCGAGGCCATCGCCCTGATCACCGACGCTGTGGTCGAAGGTGCGCGCGACGGTCGTTCTGTGGCTGACATGATGCAGGCCGGAGCCGAAGTGATCACCCGCGATCAATGCATGGAGGGTGTGCCCGAGATGATCCACGAGGTTCAGGTCGAAGCCACCTTTCCCGACGGCACCAAGCTTGTGACCGTCCACAACCCCATTCGCTGACAAAGGAACCAAGATATGAACCGTATGCTTTTCCCCGCCCTGATCGTTGCTGGCCCTGCTGCAGCGCACACCGATACGCATATCCATGCGCACGGCATAGACTACGCGACCCTTGGCGTTGGTCTGGTGGTTGTCGCACTGGCCGCAATCGCGCTGATGGTAAAGTTGAACAAATGATCCCCGGAGAGCTGTTCCCGGCCGAGGGTGAGATCACCCTGAACGCAAGTGCCAAGGCAATCACACTGATGGTCGCCAATACCGGCGACCGCCCGGTTCAGGTCGGCTCGCACTATCATTTTGCCGAAACCAACCCAGCGCTCGACTTCGACCGTGCAGCGGCACACGGGTTGCGCCTGGACATCGCCCCGGGCACCGCTGTTCGGTTCGAGCCCGGTCAAGCGCGTGAGGTGTCGCTGATCCCGATCGGAGGCGCGCGTAAGGTCTATGGGTTCAATCAAAAGGTCATGGGGTCGCTCTGATGCCAGCAACAATAAAACGTTCTGACTATGCTGCCATGTTCGGCCCGACCACCGGCGACAAATTGCGGCTGGCCGATACCGATCTGGTGATCGAGGTCGAACGCGACCTGACCGCCGAACGCGCGGGCGCTGCCGCCACCGGGGGGACGGGCGACAATGCGCTGCTCTACGGCGAAGAGGTCAAGTTCGGCGGCGGCAAGGTGATCCGCGATGGGATGGGGCAATCTCAGGCCACTCGGGCGGAGGGGGCCGTGGATACGGTCATCACCAATGCGTTGATCGTGGATCACTCGGGTATCTACAAGGCGGATGTGGGTCTGAAGGACGGGCGCATCGCCAAAATCGGCAAGGCCGGGAACCCCGATACCCAGCCCGGCGTCGATATCATCATCGGCCCCGGCACCGAGGCCATTGCGGGCGAGGGGCGTATTCTGACCGCTGGGGGCTTTGACAGTCACATCCACTTTATCTGCCCGCAACAGATCGAGGATGCGTTGCATTCCGGCCTGACCACCATGCTGGGCGGCGGGACGGGCCCTGCGCATGGCACTCTGGCCACCACCTGCACACCGGGTCCTTGGCATATTGGGCGGATGTTGCAGGCAGCAGATGCGTTTCCGATGAACCTGGCCTTTGCTGGCAAGGGAAATGCCTCTCTGCCTGCTGCGCTGGAGGAGCAGGTCAACGCAGGTGCCTGCGCTCTGAAACTGCATGAGGATTGGGGCACGACCCCCGCCGCCATCGATTGCTGCCTCTCGGTGGCCGACGCGATGGATGTGCAAGTCATGATCCATACCGACACGCTGAACGAATCCGGTTTTGTCGAGAACACCGTGGGCGCAATGAAAGGCCGCACGATCCACGCCTTTCACACCGAGGGCGCAGGCGGTGGCCACGCCCCCGATATCATCAAGATCTGCGGCGAAAACCACGTTCTGCCGTCTTCGACCAACCCCACGCGCCCCTTCACCGTGAACACTGTCGAAGAGCATTTGGATATGCTGATGGTGTGCCACCACCTCGACAAATCAATCCCCGAGGACGTGGCCTTTGCCGAAAGCCGTATCCGGCGCGAGACGATTGCGGCCGAGGACATCCTCCACGACATGGGCGCTTTCAGTATCATCGCCTCGGACAGTCAGGCCATGGGTCGGGTCGGAGAAGTTCTGATCCGAACATGGCAGACCGCCGACAAGATGAAGAAACAACGCGGCCGCCTGCCCGAGGAAACAGGTCACAATGACAACTTACGGGTCCGTCGTTATATCGCAAAATACACCATCAACCCGGCGATTGCACATGGCCTGAGCCATCAGATCGGCAGCATTGAGGAAGGCAAACGCGCCGATCTGGTCCTGTGGAACCCGGCTTTCTTCGGGGTGAAGCCCGAGATGGTCTTGTTGGGTGGCACCATCGCCTGCGCGCAGATGGGCGACCCGAACGCCTCGATCCCAACGCCGCAGCCGGTCTATAGCCGCCCCATGTTCGGAGCTTACGGCCGGTCGGTTGAAAACTCAGCGATCACATTTGTCTCGGAGGCCGCGCAAGCGGGCGGGATCGGTGATACACTGGGGCTGGCGAAACAAACCGTCGCCGTGCGCAACACGCGCGATATCGGCAAGCAGGATTTGCTGCTGAATGATGCAACGCCCCAGATCGAGGTTGACCCGGAAACTTATGAGGTCCGAGCCGATGGGGAGCTGCTCACCTGTCAACCTGCCGAAGTGCTGCCGATGGCGCAGCGCTATTTCATGTTCTGATTTGAAAAGGAGGCCACGATGACCACTGCGATCAAAACCGCCCGTATCTATCACGATCACCACCACGATCCGGCGCATGCTCAGGTCTCGCTGGACTATGACGGGCGTTTCCTGCGCCGCAAAATGCTGGCCACCGATGATGGTGAGTCCTTTTTGGTCGATCTGGCGCATACGAAATCCCTCGACCATGGCGGGGTTCTGGTGCTGGAGGATGGGCGCGAGATTGAAATCATCGCCGCACCGGAAGAGTTGCTGGAAATCAGCGGGGACAATCTGCTGCACCTTGCGTGGCATATTGGTAATCGCCACACGCCCTGTCAGATCGAAGCCGACCGGCTCCTGATCCAACGCGATCATGTCATTCGAGATATGCTGCTGAAACTGGGGGCGGAAATCCAAGAGGTCGTTGAGCCCTTCACCCCCGAAGGCGGCGCTTATGGTCATGGCAGGACACATGGACACGCCCACTAACTCCGATATCCTGACCTTGGTGCAGTGGTTGTCTCCGGCCTACCCGGTCGGTGGATTTGCCTATTCTCATGGGTTGGAGGCCGCGATTGAACTCGGTTCGGTTGCCAGCCCTCAGGACACTGGCGCCTGGGTGTCGGACGTGCTGGAACACGGCTCTGGCTGGAACGACGCGCTTTTTCTGGGGGCGGCTTACGCCGCCGAAACCCCGGTCGATTTGACTGACATCGACGCCACAGCCCGCGCGTTCAGCGCCTCATCTGAGCGGTTGATGGAAACCAGTTTGCTCGGACAGGCGTTTGGAGCCGTGACCGGGGATGTCTGGGGCTTGGAGTTGCAGCACCTGACCTATCCGGTGGCGGTAGGGCGTGCGGCACGATTGCAGAACTTACCGTTGCCATTGGTGACCGAGATGTTCCTGCAGGCGTTTCTAAGCAATCTGGCCGCTTGCGCGACGCGCCTTGTGCCCTTAGGCCAAACCGATGCGCAGCGGCTGATACGGGACCTGACGCCCCTCTGCGCAACGATTGCCGCAAAGGCGCAGGACGCGGGTCTGGAGGATTTGAGTTCGACGGCGTTCCTGCCGGATATCGCGGCAATGAAGCATGAAACACAGTATTCAAGGATTTTCCGAACATGAGCAGTACGAACGGCCCCCTTCGTGTCGGCATCGGAGGCCCCGTCGGCGCGGGCAAAACCACCCTGACCGCCGCGCTGTCTGAAGCGTTGCGCGATGTCTGTTCGGTAGGCGTGATCACCAACGACATCTACACCCAAGAGGACGCAGATGCGCTGATGCGGATGCAGATCCTGCCTCAAGACCGGATCATCGGTGTTGAAACCGGTGGTTGCCCCCATACCGCGATCCGTGAGGACGCCTCAATCAACCTTGCGGCTGTGGCCGAAATGCAGTCGCGCCACCCGGAGATTGACGTCGTGCTGATCGAAAGCGGCGGCGATAACCTGTCGGCGACGTTCAGCCCTGAACTGGCAGATGTAACGCTCTACGTGATTGATGTGGCTGCGGGCGAAGAAATCCCGCGCAAGGGTGGACCTGCGATCACGAAATCGGATCTGTTGATCATCAACAAAACCGATCTCGCCCCGCATGTGGGCGCGTCACTTGAGGTGATGCAGGAAGACGCCACACGCATGCGCAAAGGCCGACCGTTTTTGTTCGCCTCACTGCGTCAACGGCAAGGCGTGCCCGAAATCGTCAGCGCGCTCGCTGCGATTGGTGGGCTTGAAACGGCTTGAAGAAGAGCAGTCGCCGCAGATCGGTGCGGCGACTGTCATTTCTAGTTCGGAGTGGGGTGCCAACTGGATGTTAGCCGGGGCAATCAGGCCCCGACATTCACCACCATCTTGCCGAAATTCTCACCGCGCAGCAGCTGGTTGAGTGCTTCGGGCGCGGCCTCTAGCCCTTCGACCATGTGTTCGCGATATTTAACCGATCCGTCCTGAATCCAGCCGGTCATTTCCCGGACAAACTCCTTGTAAAGCGACGCCGGAAAGCTGTCGAAGATGATGAATCCCTGCGCTTTCACTTTCATCCGTAGCAGCGTGCCCATGATCGCAGGCCCCATATCCGGGCCGTCCGGCAAGCCAGGCAGGTTGTACCACGAGACCACGCCGCAGATCGGGATGCGCGCAAAAGCGTTCAACAGGGGCAGGACGCCGTAAAGCACCTTGCCGCCAACATTTTCGAAGTAGACATCAATCCCATCCGGGCAGGCGGCCCGCAATTGATCAGCGAAATCGGCGGCCTTGTGGTCGATACAGGCGTCGAAACCCAGATTTTCCACCACATGCGCGCATTTTTCGGCTCCGCCCGCAACGCCTACGACCCGGCACCCTTTGATCTTGGCGATTTGCCCGACGGTTGCTCCGACCGGGCCGGAAGCGGCAGCAACGACCACCGTTTCTCTGGGCTCGGGCTCACCGATCTGTAGCAATCCGGCATAGGCGGTGTAGCCGGGCATGCCAAGAATACCCAACGCCCAGGACGGGTTTTGCGGCGCTTTGCCCATGTTTATGACCTCGGTCCCGTCCGAGATGGCATAGTCCTGCCAGCCACTGCCAGACAGTACGTAGTCGCCCGTCTCGAATCCATCGAGGTTCGATGTCACAACCTGTCCCACGACCTGTCCGGTCATAACCCCGCCAATCGCCACAGGCTCGGCATAGGATTTTGCGTCATTCATCCGCCCGCGCATATACGGGTCCAGTGACAAGTAGCAGGTGCGGACCAGCATCTCTCCTGCACCCGCAGTAGGGATATCCGTTGTCTCCAGCCGCAGAGTATTGTCATCGGGTTCACCCTTTGGGCGTTCGTTCAAAACGATGCGGCGGTTTGTGTCTGCAGTCTGGGGCATGATCTTGTCTCTCTGCTGAGTCTGGTTTGTCGCGCCGGTAGGTCACAAGGGTCGGGGCGTCGGATTTTGTGACACCGTTCTGTATTTCGGGCGGCGCGTCAATCTTTTCACACCTTTGTGCCGCAGGGTTTGCTCAGCAAAACAGCAGGGTTGAAGATTGCCGTAGGTTCTACATTTTCCGGCGCGTTTTCCGTTTGACTGCGACGCAAAACAATTTAAGCCTTCGCAAAGAGATAGTCCCCCAAAACAGACCTTCGCATGCCATCCAGCTTAGAAATACCAGCGACGTTGGGCCGCCGACCCGGGCATCCCTACAGGAAGGCCTATGATTGGTGGCCGCCCCCATCCCCGCGCTGAGATTGAACCCAAATTTCAACTCAACGCGAAAGACTAACATGACAACTCAAACTCTCTCGAAACCGGTTCAGGTTGAACTGGCCGAAACACATGTGCGTATCACTTGGCCCGACCATATGACCGGGGATTTCCCATTCATCTGGCTACGCGAAAACGACCCCGCTGGGTTCCACCCACAGACGCTGGAGCGCCTGACCGACCTCACCGCCATTGCGCTGGATATCAAACCCGTGCAGGCCTTCCAGTCCGACAACAGCCTGCATGTTGTTTGGGCCAAAGATCAGGCGCCCACCGGTTTTGATCTGGACAGGCTGCGCGATCGCCGCCCGGGGCAACCTGCTTTCGATCCGGCCGATACCGGTTTTGTCACATGGCGGGCCGAACTTTCGCCCGCCGGTATTCCCCGCGCGAACGCCGATGGGGTGCTGACACAAGACAGTGCTTTGAAGGACTGGCTGATCGCCGCGCGTCAATACGGGCTGAGCATCGTGGACCATCTGGCCGACAGCACCGAGGCTGGCATGGATGTCGCGCGCCGGATCGGCTTTTTGCGCGAGACCAATTTTGGACTGACCTTCGAGGTCAAATCCAAACCCAACCCGAATAACCTAGCCTACACGCCGGTTGCGCTGCCGCTGCACACCGACCTGACCAATCAGGAACTGCCTCCGGGGTTCCAGTTCCTGCACTGTCTCGCCAACGAGGCTGAGGGCGGTGAGTCGCTGTTCTGTGATGGCTATGCGGTGGCAGAGGACCTGAAACTGGAAGATCCCGATGCCTTTGACGCCCTGTGCGACACCTCGATCCCGTTCCGGTTCCATGATGGAGAAACGGATATCCGCTCGCGCAAACGGGTCATCACCTGCGATGAAAACGGCGACGTGATAGAGATCTGCTTCAACGCGCATCTGGCGGATTTCCTTGATATCGAGCCCGCTCTCATGCCGCGCTACTACCGCGCCTATCAGAAGTTCATGGCGATGACGCGCGACCCCAAATACCTGCTTCAGCTCAAGTTGAAGGGCGGCGAAATGGTAGTCTTTGACAATCGCCGCGTGCTGCATGGGCGGTCGGCTTTCGATCCCAATACAGGCCACCGTCACCTGCACGGCTGCTACGTGGATCGCGGTGAATTCGAAAGTCGCCTGCGCGTTCTGTCGCGTTAAACGCCTGACAAAAGAGCAGCGCCGTCTTGGGGCGGCGCTGTCCCTCTACACCCTGTTGCGGAAGGCCGAGGGGGTCTGCCCGAACTCGGCCTTGAAAGCACGGGTCATCGCGCTGGCGTTCTCGTAGCCCGACCGGCTGGCGATCTCGGCGATGGATTGCTCGGTCTCTTCAGTCAGCCTGCGCGCAAGGTTCAGACGCAACCGACGATAGAGCGCTTGCGGTGTAGTTTTCAGGTCCGCCTGAACGCGCATTTCCAGCCGTTTCTGAGTGCAGCCCGCTTTGCGCGCGACCTGCGTGATCGACAGCGGTGTTTCAAGGTTTGCTTGCATGATGGCCAGTGCGCGATTCACCAGAGTGTCTTCGGTTTGCATCGGCAAGGCATAGTGGTCGCTCCGGCCACGGCTCATAAACAGATGGGCGACCTCCATCGATAACAGCGGGCCGTGATCCGTGCGGATAAGCGCCAGTGCAAGATCAAACGCCGCCATCGCCCCGGAACAGGTCAGACGAGCGCCATCAATGACATAACGCTCTTGTACGACGTCTACGGCTGGAAAGGCTTCTTCAAATCGGGAAAGCTCATCCCAGTGAATGGTCGCGCGCTGCCCATCCAACAACCCGGCCTGCGCCATCAACCAGCTGCCGGTATCCAGCCCGGCCACCTGTGCGTGCCTTTTTGCAGCCGCCAACAGGGCGCGTAGGGTACGGGGCGTGCCCAATTGCAAGAACCCGTAGGAGGGCATCACGACCAGAACATCCCCTCTGTGGTCGGTCAAGGCGACATCCGGCGTCACCGCAAGCCCGCTGGAGCTGTGGACGGGTTCTCCGTCAACGGAACAGAACCGCCACTCATACAAAGACTGCCGGGACAGAGTGTTGGCCGCCCGCAGAGGCTCGACCATGTTGGCGAGGCAGTGGTTCGAGAATCCATCGAACAGCAGAATGTTAAATCTGTGACTCAAAATTTTACCAACTTTGCATGATCAGCGGCGAAAACTGCATGCCGCGACCATGAGGAATCTCGTTTCCTGCGTCAATCACCTATCCAAGGATATCGCGCCATGCAGTTTGGTCTCACCGAAGAACAGGACATGATCGTCTCGACAGTCCGCAGCTTTGTCGAAAACGAAATCTACCCACATGAGGCCGAGGTCGAACGCACCGGTCAGGTGCCGCATGAGCTGGGCGAAGAGATCAAACAGAAATGCATCAATCTGGGTTTTTATGCCTGCAACTTCCCCGAAGAGGTTGGCGGCGCAGGCCTTTCGCATCTCGACTTTACGCTGGTCGAGCGCGAGCTGGGTCGTGGCTCGATGGCTTTGACCCATTTCTTCGGTCGTCCGCAGAACATTCTGATGGCCTGCAATAATGAACAGCGCGAACGCTATCTGCTGCCTGCTGTGCGTGGCGAAAGGATGGATGCGCTTGCGATGACCGAACCGGATGCGGGGTCGGACGTGCGCGGGATGAAATGTCAGGCTGTAAAGGATGGAGGCGATTGGGTCATCAACGGCTCCAAACACTTTATTTCCGGCGCAGAACACGCGGATTTCTTCATCGTCTTCATTGCGACCGGTGTGGATGAAACACCAAAAGGGCCAAAAAAGCGGATCACAACCTTCTTGGTGGATCGCGGAACGCCCGGGTTTGAGGTGCGCGAGGGGTATAACTCGGTCAGCCACAAGGGCTACAAGAACTACATCCTCTACTTCGACAATTGCCGCCTGCCGGACGCTCAGGTTCTGGGCGAGGTCGATGGTGGTTTCGCGGTCATGAACGAGTGGCTCTATGCGACCCGTTTGACGGTTGCGGCATTCTCGGTGGGTCGAGCGCGGCGCTGTTTCGACTATGCGCTGAACTATGCTGCCGAGCGCAAGCAGTTCGGCCAGCCCATCGGCAAATTCCAGGGCATTGGGTTCCAAATCGCCGACATGATCACCGAGATTGATGCCGCGGACTGGTTAACTCTGTCGGCTGCGTGGCGCTTGGACGAAAACCTGCCCTCGAACCGCGAGATTGCCTCGGCCAAGCTCTATGCTTCGGAAATGTTGGCGCGGGTCACCGACACGACGTTGCAAATCTATGGCGGCATGGGTCTGATGGACGACTTCCCAATTGAGCGTTTCTGGCGCGATGCGCGGGTTGAGCGGATCTGGGATGGCACCAGCGAAATCCAGCGCCATATCATCAGCCGTGATCTTCTGCGTCCATTGGGCGCCTGACGATGACCAAAGACCTCACCCGGCTTTTGCGCCCGAAATCCATCGCCGTGATCGGCGGTGGTGCTTGGTGTCAGCAGGTCATTCTGCAATCTGAACGCATGGGCTATGCGGGTCAGATCTGGCCTGTTCATCCCAAAGCGACCGAGATCGCTGGCCATAGGGCCTATGCCAGTCTCGAAGACCTGCCAGCACCGCCAGATGCCGTTTTCATTGGCATCAACCGCCATGCCACGATTGAGGCGGTTCGCACCCTTTCTGCCACCGGCGCCGGCGGTGCTGTATGTTTTGCGTCAGGCTTTTCCGAGGCCGTGGCCGAGGATGACACAGGGGGCGATCTGCAAGCACAACTGGTCGCAGCTGCGGGCGACATGCCCATTCTGGGACCCAATTGCTATGGTTTCATTAACGCGTTGGATGGGGCTTTGCTGTGGCCCGACCAGCACGGGGCCAAGCCGGTCGAGTCCGGCGTTGCGATCCTAACGCAAAGCTCGAACATCTCGATCAACTTGACCATGCAGAAACGCGCGCTGCCCATCGCCTATATGGTGACCTGCGGGAACATGGCGCAGACCAGTCAGGCACAAATTGCATCCGCCTTGCTGGAAGATCCGCGCGTTACGGCTGTAGGCCTGCATATCGAAGGCTTCAAGGACATCCGCGAATGGGAGGCTCTGGCCCAGAAGGCCTATTCCAAAGGCATCCCTCTGGTGGCGCTCAAGGTCGGTGCGTCCGAGCAGGCTCAGGCCGCAACCGTGTCGCATACCGCCTCTCTGGCCGGAAGCGACGCGGGTGCGCAGGCCCTTTTGGAGCGGCTCGGCATTCCACGCCTATCCGCCTTGCCCGATTTTCTGGAAACACTGAAACTGCTGCATTGCTATGGCCCGCTTCCGGGCAGCAACATAGCCTCGATCAGCTGTTCCGGGGGGGAGGCGAGCCTGATCGCGGACATGGCCGTTGGGACCGGGTTGACCTTCCCGCGCCTGAGCGACGGTCAGAAAGCCCACCTGCGTGAAGCTCTTGGGCCGATGGTGGCGCTGAATAACCCGCTGGACTACCACACTTATATCTGGCGGGATGAAGCGGCAATGGCGAAGGCCTGGGCTGGGATGACGGGCGACGACATAGACTTGACGTTCTCGATTCTCGACTATCCAACCACGGACGCGAGCGACTGGGCCTATGCCTCGCGTGCGGCAATGAAAGTGCGTGCGGAGACCGGTGCGCGATTTGCTGTTGCCGCGACTTTAACCGAGTTGATACCCGAAGATGTAGCGCAAGAGCTTATGGACGGCGGCGTGGTGCCCTTCATGGGGCTGCGCGAAGCTCTTGCCGCAACCGAAGCGGCGGGCCAGATCACAGCTCCTTCAGACACACCGGTCACTCTGCCCGGAACGGCCGAGGCCAATCGGACTCTCACCGAAGGCGATTCCAAACGCGTTCTGGCCGAGTGTGGAATGCGCATCCCGCAGAACCGCACAGTCGCAGGTGCCGACCAGGCGCGCGCTGCCGCTCAGGGTATGGACGCGCCCTTTGCGGTCAAGGGCGTGGGGCTGGCTCATAAGTCGGAACACGCGGCCGTGCGATTGGGTGTTCTTGCCGAAGACGTGGCCGATGTCGCCGCAGATATCGGAACCCCTGAAATTCTGATCGAAGAGATGATCACCGGAACAGTGGCCGAGCTTCTTGTGGGCGTGGTGCGCGATCCGGCGCATGGGTTTGTCCTGACCCTGGGCGCGGGCGGCGTGTTGACCGAAGTGCTGCGCGATACCGCCTCCTTGCTGGTGCCCAGTTCTGCTGATGACATCCGCAACGCCTTGGGTAAATTGAAGATTGCACCGCTTCTGGCAGGCTATCGCGGTCAACCGGCGGCTGATATGGATGCCATCGTGGCCGCTGTTGAGGCCGTTCAGGCCTATGTCATGCAAAACGCGGACACGCTTGGCGAGGTCGAAATTAACCCGCTCCTCTGCACGCCCGATAAGGCGGTGGCTGTGGATGCCCTCATCAGAAAGGCCTGAGATATGGACCCGATCAAAACCCGCCGTGACGGAGCGATCCTTGAGGTCACATTGGACCGGCCCAAGGCCAATGCCATTGATCTGGCCACCAGCCGCATCATGGGCGACGTCTTTGCCGAGTTCCGCGACGACCCGGACCTGCGCGTCGCGATCCTGACAGGTGCGGGCGAGAAGTTCTTTTGTCCCGGCTGGGACCTGAAAGCCGCAGCCGATGGCGATGCGGTCGACGGGGACTATGGCGTTGGCGGATTTGGCGGTCTGCAGGAATTGCGTGACATGAACAAACCCGTCATCGCAGCTGTAAACGGCATTGCCTGTGGCGGAGGGTTAGAGCTTGCGCTGTCCGCCGACATGATCCTCGCGTCAGACCATGCGAGTTTTGCCCTGCCGGAGATCCGCTCGGGCACCGTCGCGGATGCGGCCAGCGTTAAACTACCTAAGCGCATCCCGTATCACATCGCGATGGAGCTGCTGCTGACGGGCCGCTGGTTCGACGCGAAGGAAGCCAACCGCTGGGGTTTGGTGAATGAAATCGTGGCCGCGGATCAGCTGATGGATCGCGCGTGGGAGCTGGCCCGCCTGTTGGCCTCGGGCCCGCCGCTGGTCTATGCCGCGATCAAAGAGGTCGTTCGCGATGCCGAAGACAGCAAGTTCCAGGACGCCATGAACCGTATTACCAAACGGCAGCTGCGTACCGTCGATACTCTCTATGCCAGTGAGGACCAGCTGGAAGGCGCGCGCGCGTTCGCGGAAAAGCGTGATCCTGTGTGGAAAGGCAAGTAAGCAAATTTGGGGTCTGAACCCTCTCGGCGGCTCCGTCTTTGATGGGGCCGCAACACCTAAGTAGCTGCGCCCAACGGTTCCTTGGGAGGCCTGCTAACGGATTGCATGCTCGTGTCATATTGAATTAGGACACGCCTGCCCCACGGGGCGTCAGCAACTCAAACCTGCGACACAAACCGCACCCAGCCAAACTGAAATCCATGCCACGTAATCCATGAATTGTTCAGCGCGCGACAGAAACTGTTGCCTGAATCCGGCTGCATGTGAACAATTAGACTTGACTATGTGTCATTTATTTTTCCTAACTAACCAGTCAATCAAAAAAACAGGGAGGCTCCAGTGAAAGCCCTAACAACCATTTCAACCCTTGCCATTCTGGCATCTGCCGGGGCGGCATTGGCCAATTGCGACGAGGTCGTATTCTCGGATGTCGGTTGGACCGATATCACTGCGACCACTGCCGCAACGACAACAATTCTTGACGCGTTGGGCTACGATACCGAGATCAAGATCCTTTCCGTTCCAGTGACTTACACCTCGATGGCCGAAGGCGATATCGACGTGTTCCTGGGCAACTGGATGCCGACCATGGAAGGCGATATCGCGCCGTATCGCGAGGCGGGAACGGTTGAAACCGTGCGCGCGAACCTGGAAGGCGCCAAGTACACGCTGGCCGTCAACGCGGCTGCCGCCGAGTTGGGCATCAAGGATTTCGCTGATATTTCAGCGCACTCCGACGCTCTGGACGGCAAAATCTTCGGAATCGAGCCGGGCAATGACGGCAACCGCCTGATTCAATCCATGATCGATGGCGATTCGTTTGGCCTCTCTGGTTTTGAGGTCGCAGAAAGCTCGGAGCAAGGCATGCTGGCGCAGGTGGACCGCGCCTCGCGCAAGGGCGATCCGATCGTGTTCCTGGGCTGGGAACCGCACCCGATGAACGCCAATTTCGAGATGTCCTACCTGACGGGTGGCGATGAGTTCTTTGGCCCCAACTTCGGCGGCGCGACCGTGTTCACCAACACCCGCAAAGGCTATGCAGAAGAATGCCCGAATGTTGGCGCGCTTCTGAACAACCTGGAATTCTCGCTTGCGATGGAAAACGAGATCATGGCCGCGATTCTGGATGGTGGCGAAGACCCGGCGGACGCAGCCAGCGCATGGCTGAAAGCTAACCCGGATGCCTATACCCCATGGCTGGATGGCGTAACGACCCGTGACGGTGGTGACGCCGTCGCCGCAGTAAGCGCAGCTCTGGGTCAATAACCTTTAACGCCCTTCGCCGCGTGTCTGTGGCGGAGGGCTTTTTTGTGGCCTGATCTCAGGCCCGGAATACTCTGAAAGGCAGACAGATGGATTGGCTGACCGACAACAAGATACCCGTCGGCAAGACGGCCCGAGCGGTTTTTGAATGGCTCCAAGAGATAGGGGAGCCATTTTTCGATTGGTTGTCCTGGGTTCTTGAGGCGCTGATTGATGGCATATTGTGGGTGTTGCAAACCCCGCACCCCTTGATCGTTGTAGGCGTCTTCGTGGGCATCACGTGGCTGTTGCAGCGGAATTGGAAGGTTTGCCTGTTTGTGGCGCTGGGATTTCTGTTCATTCTCAATCAGGGATATTGGGAAGAAACGACGGAAAGCCTGACTCTGGTACTATCTTCCTGTCTGGTCTGTATGGCGATTGGCGTGCCTATTGGCATCGCGGCGGCGCATAGGCCCAAGCTTTACGTGGCGATGCGGCCGGTGCTGGACCTGATGCAAACCCTGCCGACCTTCGTCTACCTGATCCCCGCGATCGTATTCTTTGGTATCGGCATGGTGCCGGGTCTGATCGCAACCGTGATCTTCGTGTTGCCCGCTCCGATCCGCCTGACCCATCTGGGTGTGTCCTCGACGCCGACCCCGCTGCTTGAGGCGGCTGAGGCCTTTGGCGCGACCAAATCCCAAACTCTGTGGAAGGTTGAACTGCCTTACGCGCTGCCGCAGATCATGACAGGGCTGAACCAGACCATCATGCTGTCGCTGTCGATGGTTGTGATCGCCGCTCTTGTTGGCGCTGACGGCTTGGGTGTGCCGGTCGTGCGGGCGCTCAATCAGGTGAACACGGCCCTTGGTTTCGAATCCGGCTTTGTCATCGTTGTTGTGGCGATCATCCTAGATCGCGTCCTCAGAGTGGAGCATTGATCCATGACCGCAGTTGAATTTGACAATGTTTCAATCGCGTTCGGCAACGACCCCAAAAGCGCGTTGCCCTTCATGGACGAAGGCAAAGACCGCGCAACGGTGAAAGAAGCCTGCGGGCAGGTGCTGGGAGTCCACAATTGCTCGCTCACCGTGCATGAGGGCGAAACGCTAGTGCTGATGGGGCTGTCCGGTTCGGGCAAATCCACGTTATTGCGGGCGGTGAACGGGTTGAACCCGGTGATCCGCGGCGCGGTTCGGGTCTCGGACGGGTCGGAGATGGTTGATGTCACCAACGCCGACGCCCGTACCCTGCGCCTGATGCGCCAGAACCATATTGCGATGGTGTTCCAGCAATTCGGCCTGCTGCCGTGGCGCACGGTGCGCGAAAACGTCTGGCTGGGGCTGGAGCTGTCTGGCATGTCCCGCACTGAGAGGTTGCAGCGCACCGATGAGCAACTTGCTCTGGTCGGTCTGTCCGACTGGGCGGATCGTAAGGTCGGAGAGCTGTCGGGCGGTATGCAACAACGCGTCGGTCTGGCCCGCGCCTTTTCCACCCAAGCACCGATCCTGCTGATGGATGAGCCGTTCTCGGCCCTCGATCCGCTGATCCGGACCAAGCTGCAGGATGAACTGCTGCGCCTTCAGGAAAAGCTGAAACGCACGATCATCTTCGTGTCCCATGACCTTGATGAGGCCTTCAAGATCGGCAATCGCATCGCCATCATGGAGGGCGGTCGCATCGTGCAATGCGGCACCCCGTCCGAGATCTACTCGAATCCCGAAGACGAATACGTGGCCGATTTCGTTGCGCATATGAACCCTCTGGGCGTTTTGCGCGCGCGGGATGTGATGGAGCCTGCAACCGGCACGCCGGACCGCTCTATCGATGCGGATACGGATATTCGCGACGTCATTCAGGGTTTTGACCAGAACAACGCACCGGTTGGCGTGATCGAGAACGGGGCGATCATCGGTCAGGTCACGAAAGACCGTGTGTTGAACAAGCTGGTTGATCCGATGGGGCAGTAACCCTCTGACCTTAAACATGGGGCGGTCCGGCACTAAGACTCTGGACCGTCTGCTCTCAATTGTTTTCGTGCCATCCCCTTCGAAACCTCCTAACCTGCCTCGAGAGGTGTTGAGCTAGGAGCAGGCCGTGACAGATACCTTCCAAAGAGTTGCTGATTTCACCCTTGGTTTAACACCCGAGGATATTCCCGATGCGACGCTGAACGCAGCCGCGTTGATGCTACTCGACACGTTGGGCATTACGATTGCATCGGGTCCTATGGCGGCGGGGTCAATCGCCCGAGAAACCGCTTTTGCGCTCTATGGGGCAGGTGATCCGGCGCTCAGCGCGCGGATGTTGTTTGATGGCCGCCGGGTCAGTGCTGCCGGGTCTGCCTATGCCGCTGCGACGCAGACTGACAATCTGGACGGGCATGACGGTTACAACCCGACCAAAGGGCATATCGGTGTAGTGGTCGTTCCGGCGCTTTGCGCGCTGGCTGATACGGTTCCGGATTTCTCGGGCCCCGAAGCTCTGACCGCTGTCACCATCGGATATGAGGTCGCCGGGCGGGCCGGGATTTCTCTGCATAAAACGGTCAGTGACTATCACACATCGGGGGCATGGAACGCCTTGGGCGTCGTCGCCGTTGCGGCTCGAATGCGTAGGTTGAGTGCGGATCATTTGCGGCAGGCCATGGGCATTGCCGAATATCACGGCCCCCGCAGCCAGATGATGCGCGAGATCGCGAACCCCACAATGTTGCATGATGGCTCGGGCTGGGGGGCTTTGGTCGGTGTGTCTGCGGCGGTTTTGGCCGAGAAAGGCTTTACCGGCGCGCCGGCGATCACAATCGAAGCCGAAGAGGTCACGATCCATTGGCAGGACCTTGGCCAGTTCTGGCAGATGCAGCATCAATATGTGAAACCTTACCCGATCTGCCGTTGGGCACACGCTGCGATCGACGCTGTCCGTCAGCTCATGCGCGACCATGACCTGAGCCATGAAGATATCGACTCGGTGCAGGTCAATACCTTCCGCGAGAGCGCCTGTTTGTTTCAGGGCATGCCAGACGACACCTCAAAGGCACAGTATTCGCTGCCATTCGCGGTGGCAGTGATGATGGCCTATGGGAGGATCGGGGTTGAGCATATATCGGGCGCGGGTCTTTCCGATCCTTTGGTGGCCTCTTTGTTGGAGCGTATTTCCGTTGCCGAAGACGAGCGGCACTCGGCCCGCTTCCCCGAGTGTCGTATTGCCGATGTCACGATCCGTTTGCACGACGGGCGGGTGCTGGAGACGGGCGACGTTCATGCGCGCGGCGGCCCCGAGGCTCCTATGGATCAGGCCGAAGTGGTCGCGAAATTCATGGAGTTCGCAACACCCTCGCTCGGCGAAACAAGGGCGTCCGCCATACGCGACGCCGTTCTGGGGCTGAGAGATCCGGCATCGGCTTTCTCGGATCTTGGCGCGTTGATCTATGACGCTCCGTGCGGGTCCTAGCCCCTCAAATACAGTCGAACAATCGCCCCGGTAACCCCTGATGCCGTGGTAGCCCGAGTTCGCGCAGCAAGCAGAACATCATCGCCTGGTTGGACGTTACAACGGGTTTGTCTAGCGTGGATTCAATCAGTTCGATGGCCTCGACGGACCGCATATCGGTGCAACTCAGAACAATCGCCTCGGCCTGCGGGTGGTCGGCCTGGCAGGCGAGGTCGAAGACTTCGTCCGGGGTCAATTCTCCCTGACCGTAGTTGCCCAGTTCCCGGCCCACATCGGCGCATTTGACCGTTTCGACCCCATTTTGGGCCATGAACGCGATGGCCTGCGTATTGATCTCGCCCAGATAGGGCGACGAAAAACCGACTTTGCGGGCCCCAAACGCCTGAATGCCCGCGATCAGAGCACTAGCGGCTGTGACTGATTTGGCATTGGCACCGGATTTGATCTGCTCGGCCAACTCTGCGTCGAAAGATGGGCCGTGGGTCAGCGTGGCCGAGGTGCAGCCGTACAGAACGATGTCGGGCCGCACGCCGGAGATCATCCGCAAATCATGGCTGATATCCGACGCGCCCAAACCGGCCATCTGATCCGAGCCGGGGATTTCGTCCACGTCATACCCACCCATGCGCTGAAAATGCAGCGTGGTGTTGGGCGGGCGCATCAACGCAAGATCCGGCTCTAGATTTGTGTTGGTGAAAGGCACCAGAACGCCGATCTTGGCCGCAGTTCGGGTCTCGGTCATTTCAGAACTCCTTCCAACACATCGCGGGCGCGGTTCATCACGTCTGGTGTGCAAATCGTGGCGCGGAGGCAATCGCCTAGGCCATAGCCGCCCATCCCGCGCATCAGCAAGTTTTCTGCGCGCAAAGCGGCATCGGCCCGCTGCGCTTGATCGACTGAGGCAAAACGCAGCAAGGCGAAATTTGTGTGGCTTTGCGGGACGGTTAACCCCATAGAGCGACAATCTTCGATGAACGCATCACGGATTTCGGCAGTTTTTGCCACAACCTCTCGCATATGCGCCTGATCTCGCATCGCCGCAGCAGCCGCTGCCTGCGAGGGGATCGAGACATTGTTTGGGTTCAACAGCTTGCGCAGCTCTGCTCCAATCTCGGGCGGAGCATAGGCCCACCCGACCCGAGCGCCCGCCAGCCCATAGGCTTTGGAAAACGTCCGGGTGATGAACGTATCGCCGCGCTGAATCATAGCGAATATCTCTGCCGGATCATGTTCGGCATCCGAGAACTCGGCGTAGGCTTGATCGACGACCAGCAGAACGTTCTTGGGAAGGCTGGTCCGCAGGCGCACAATCTCAGCGTTCGGGATAACCGTTCCGGTCGGATTGCCGGGATTGCAGACGAAGACGATGCGGGTTTTTGTAGTGACTGCGCTCAGGATGTCATTCACCGAAACAGTCAAATCGACCTCGCGCGCCTTGACATAATCCGCCTGCACCTGCGCGGCTGCCGAGGCGACAAACGCGTAGCCGTAGTCGGTGCCCAGCACGCGGTCCCCTTGCTCGGCATAGGCGCGGATCAGGCAACCGATCAGCTCCATCGATCCCGCGCCGCAAAGGATGTTGCTCGGGTCCAGCCCATGCGCTTCGGCTATCGCCAAACGCAGGTCCGGCCATTCCGGATCAGGATAGAGTGGCATGTTTGCCATCGCGGCCTGTCCGGCTGCAATGGCGGCTGGGCTGGCGGGAAAAGCGCTTTCGTTCTGGGCCAGTGAAATCGTCTGAGGACCGCCAAGATCGGCCAGTGCATAGGCGGCCAGGGCACCAACATGAGGGACGGGCCGGATCATGAGCCATCTCCGTATGCTTTGGCCCCTTCGGCGCTGAGCAGACCGCGCTTGAGATCCAGTGCCAGCGCCTCTGGGTGCCTGTCTGTCGGATCGCCGAAGCCTCCTCCTCCGGGGGTTTCAAAGATAAGGTAATCGCCGTCTTCCACCCTCAGCTCGCCCTTGCCGGGGATGTCAGTGTCGCTGTCGCGGAACCGGATGCGCCCGGGTGCTCCGGGTTGGCCACCCATCCGACCAAGCGCGGGGAATTTCAGCCGCTCGACCGAGAGGAAGACGATGAAGGGCGCTCCGTTGGCCGAGGTCATCTCGATCCTTTGCCCCAACCCGCCGCGGTACTTGCCCGCACCGCCCGAGTCTGGCCGAAGCTCGCGCCGCCAGATCGTGACGGGGGCGACGCTTTCGGTGATCTCTACCTGGCTGCCGAACACGCCCGAAGGGTAGGCCGTTGCCGATAACCCGTCCGCATGAGGCCGCGCGCCCGTGCCGCCGTTATGCACAGGCTCAACCGCGAATTCGCGCCCTCCGTAACGGGCGACCTCGGGTGCGTGGCGCATGGGCAGATCGAACATGCAGGATGCGCCCTCGGCGGGGACCTGTTCGGGCAGGGCCTGATGCAGGCAGCCCAGAACCAAATCAGGGGTCACCTGACCCAGCGTATGGCGCATCGCGACGGGCACAGGGCGCTGTGCGTTCAGGATACAGCTCTTGGGGCCATCGACAGTGAACGGCTCCAGTGAGCCTGCATTGTTGGGAATGTCCGAACCGACAATGCAGCGCAGGGCAAAAACGGTATAGGCAGTGGCATAGTTCAGTGGCACGTTGATGCCCTTGCGGGAACAGCCGGATGTGCCGGTGAAATCCACATGCATCCCGTCGGCGCTGACGGTCAGGGTGGCGTGCAGTTCCAGCTCATTCTCATAGCCGTCCATCTTCAGGATGTTCTTGTAGACGCCAGCAGGTACCTCGGCGATGGCGGCCAAGGTGCCCCGGCGCGAGGTCTCGATGATGTAGGCCCCCAGTGCGTCCAGATCGTCTATGTCGAATTCCTCCATCATCGACACCAACCGGTTCACCCCAGCCTCGCAGCAGGCGATCAGGGCGTAGATATCGCCCTCATTCGCCACCGGTTCACGGCTATTGGCGCGGATGATGTCAAGTAGAAGGGCGTTCGGCGTGCCTTCCTCGACCAGTTTGCAGGGCGGGATCAGCAGGCCCTCGTCGTATATGTCCGAGCCCTCAGGCCCCATTCCAAGCCCGCCCAGGTCAACCAGATGCGAGGTGCAGGAGGTGAAGCCGACGACCTTGCCATCCTTGAACGCAGGCATCATCAGCAGGAAGTCGTTCAAGTGACCCGAGGCGAGCCATGGATCGTTCGTCATATAGATGTCGCCGGGTTTCATCGTTTGAACCGGGAAGGCGGCGCGCAGGTGCTGAACGGCTTCGGCCATGGTGTTGATATGGCCCGGCGTCCCGGTCACGGCCTGCGCCAGCATCCGGCCGTTTGCGTCGAAAATCCCGGCAGAAATGTCGCCGCATTCGCGTACAATCGGGCTGAAAGCCGCGCGGATCAAGGTCTGGCCCTGTTCCTCGACAACCGCCAGCAGCCGGTTCCACATTACTTGTAGTCGGGCAGGGGTCAATGCGTGCCTCCTTTCTGGTCGCGGATCAGGACGAGGTTTCCGATGGCGTCCACATGGGCCGAGAAATCGGCTGAGACGAGTGTCGTCGTTTGTGGCTCATGGATCAACGCGGGGCCGCAGATGTGGTCGCCGGGGTTGAGATTGGCGCGGGCCACAAAACCAGCCTGTTTCCTCTGCCCGTCTACATCACAAATGATGGGTCGGGTTTCTGAAGGCGTCATCGTGGTCACCGCCGGCGTGGCAAGCAGTTCAGGAACGGCAGCGTCCGGGGTCGCGACCTGTACAGCCCAGTTCAAAATCTCGATCTGCATGCCCGGCACAGGGCGCGAGAATTGTTTGCGGTACTCGGATTCAAACGCCTCTGTCAGCGAGGCGAGGTCTTCAGGGGTAAGTGCGCGGTCCGGCAGCGGAATCTCAATCTCATGCCCCTGACCGCTGTAGCGCATGAAGGCTGAGCGTCGGATTTCGGTCGGTGCATCTCCGGCACCTTGGGCAACAACGGCGCTGGCCTCGGCGATCATATCGTCAAAAAGGCCGTTGATCGCCGTGAAATCCAACGTACCTAGTAGAGAATAGTACGAGCGCACGATCTCAAACGACACGGGTGCGAATAGAAAGCCCACGGCTGAGCCAACACCGGGATTTGGAGGCACCACGATGCGGTTAACGCCCGCAGATCGAGCCACGCGGCTGGCATGTAGCGGGCCGTTGCCGCCAAAAGCGATCATGGTGCGTGGCCCGAGGTCTTTGCCCGACTCCACCGCGTGCATCCGCCCTGCGCTGGCCATGCTTTCATCTACGATGCGGCTGACCCCATCAGCGGCCCCTGTCGCGTCGGTTTCAAGCGCCGTGCCGATTACGTGTTGCAACGCATCGTTTGACGCCTTGGGGTCGATCTTGATGAAGCCTTCGGCAAATGTGTCGGGCGCGATGTAGCCCAAAGTGATATCGCTGTCGGTCACGGTCGGCTCGGTCCCGCCGCGCCCAAAGGCCACCGGGCCGGGTTCTGAGCCCGCCGATTTTGGCCCCACCGTCAGGCGGCCCAACCGGTCCACCCCGGCGATGGAACCTCCGCCGGCGCCGATTTCGATCATCTCGATCACAGGGATACGCACCGGCATGCCCGAACCTTTGATGAACCGCGCGGCCCGTGCGATTTCGAACTGCCGCGAGGTTTGGGGTCGGGCGTTGTCGATCAGGCAGAGCTTGGCAGTCGTGCCACCCATGTCGAAGGACAAAACCTGATCCAACCCGGCCCGAGCGGCGATGTGCGCGGCGAGAATTGCCCCTCCGGCAGGGCCACTTTCGACCAGCCGGATCGGGAAACGCATAGCCGTCTGGACGGTACACATCCCGCCACCTGCGGTCATCATCAGGATTGGGCAGTTGACCCCTTCGGCTTCGAACTTTTTCACGAAGCGGGTCAGATATGTCTCCATCAGGGGTTGGATATAAGCGTTGGCAACCGTGGTGCAGAGCCGGTCAAACTCGCGCGCCTCGGGGCTGACATCGGATGAGATCGACACGGTCAGATCGGGGCGTCGTTCGGCAAGAGCATCGCGCAGCCGACGTTCATGCGTGGGGTTCGCGTAGGAATGCATGAGGCAGATCGCAACCGCATCCGCTCCGCTAGCGTCGATTTCAGCCACAAGCGCTTCAATAGCGCCGTCTTCCAGTTTGATCAGAACCTCACCGGTCGCTGACATTCGCTCGCGAACGGTCAGAGAGCGTTCACGCGGGACAAGCAGATCGGGTTTTTCCAGATTGATATCATACTGCGAATAGCGCCGTTCGTAGGCGATTTCGAGGATATCGCGGAAGCCTTCAGTGGCGATGGTCGCCACGGTGGCCCCGCGCCGCTCGATCAGAGCGTTGGTGGCCAGTGTCGTGCCGTGGACGAAGCCGGTCACCTCGGCCAGGGACCGTCCCGCGCTTTGCATAACGCGCAGCGCCCCTTCCATTGCGCCTTCGGCCGGATTTTGGTGAGTGGTCAGGGTTTTGGTCGAAGCCAGTATCGTCTCATTGCCTGAAACGAGGACGGTATCGGTAAACGTGCCGCCAATATCTATGGCGAGGCGCAGAGCAGTTGTCATGGAGGGGTCCGTTGTCGTCTGTAACAGTTTGGGCATAGCGCCCGTTCGGCCTGTTACCGACGCGGTGCCACCAAGTTGCAGCCGGTGGCCCGGCGATCCATACGAGTTGGGAAGCACTGACAAGTCATAAGGAATTCTCGGGCGGTTTTTACGTCACTGCTAGCGCATTTGCGACATCGCGGCTTTTCAGCGACGTAAAAACCTGACCTGGGCTAGCAGGGCTTATCCTGACAACCGCGCCAAATCCGCGCTTAGTGCTCGGGCCTCGGAAATGCTGCGCTGTAGGGCCTGCAATTGTGCCTCGGCAGTGGTGCCTTGGGGCTTTGCATTCAGCACCCTGTCGATTCTGGCGGCTGTGGCGGGGTCTCCGCCGCCAATTGCATCGCGCTGTTGCAGGATTTTCAATTTCAGCTGCGATAGTTCCGATTCCGAGGACCTGATCTGCGCGGCCAATGCGTCGTTGCGGGCCTGAGCTGTCGCCACATCGCCCTCGGCGGCTTCGATCCGGTCATCATAGGCCCCGGTCGCGATGCCGGATACACCGGCGAAGAACCCTCCGTCCGCCGGGTCCGTGGTGGTTTGGCAGGCGGCCAACAGAAGACAAGGCAGAGCAATGCGCGTGATCATATTCGGCCCTGTCACAGCGACGACGCCAGATCGCTGGCGATTCCGCGCATCTGCGAAATCTGGTTGGACAGAGCCTGCAGATCACCGTCAATGGGCGAGGTGGTTTGGCGGCGCTTGATCGTCAGGCTGCGCGCCTCAGCAAATTCCGCCTGCCGTTTGGTTGCCCCGTCAATGGCCAGCTCCATCTGTTTCAGATTGCCATTGGCCTCGGTCAGTTCTCGTTGCAACTCGGCCTGATCAACGGTTCCCGCTGCGGCGCGAGCGTTCAGTGCGTCCAACTCAGCCTTTTGAGCCACCAGAACTTCGTTCATCACGTTCAACGTGGTCTGCATTTCGGCGGCGTTGCGGTCCAGATCGGATTTGATCTGACGCAGCCGTCTTTCGCGCCCGGCATAGCTGCGCTGCACATAGGCCACATAGGTGCCTGCCAGAGCGCCAGCACCCAATCCGAGGGCGACGCCTGTGCCTACGTCGTCAGAACCGCCCAGCCCAAAGCCGATCGCGCCCCCCGCTACACCACCTGCAATCGCCCCTTGCAGGATCGTCTTTTGCAATGCTGCGGCTTGTTTCGCCAGATCGGCCTCGGCCTGGCTTGATCCAGCGCCTACGGATCTCAGCGTTTCCGGCTCGCTGCCGCCACCGCAAGCGGATAGGGCCAAAGATGCCCCTAACACGGCGGCGATCAGCCGGGTGGAATAAGATCTGCCAGCCATTGATAACTCCCTTTTTTACTATCTTCTGCCTGCGCCACATGGCGCAGAAACAATGCGGCATCCTCGCTCAGGCGCGCGTGGGCTTGCCCGAGGTTACGCGAAGTTGCCGCAGCGTCAAAGAAATCTGCACCTGGCTCGGATGGAAAGAACACCACGGCGCGGGTCAAAAGTTCATCGTAGTAACTGCGGCTTTGATCCAGCCGCCTTAGAATGACACCGCGTGAGCGATAGATGTCGTAGATATCATTGCGGGCCTGTTGTAGCACCGGCAGCGCGGCAGGATCCGAACGGGCGATCTCTTCGATCTGGCCCAAGGCGTTTTCAGCAACAGCCAGAGTGCGTTCGACACTGCGCAGTGCAACGATATCTGTGCGCAGGCTCTGCAATGTCGTGGCGGCCAGAAAGACCGAGACTTCGGCGGCGTCTTCAAACAGACGCTCTGGCGTTGCGGTTTCCTGCAGCGGCAAGCGACGGCGATACTGATCGAGGGCCGGTTCCAGGTTCCGGCTTGGCCCATCTGGCATCAGCCCAAGGGTGGAAAGGGCTGCGGCCAGCTTATCGGGTTCCGCAGCAGCCAGCGTTGCACTGATCGGCGCGGCTGGGGCGGTTGCGGTGTTCCTCAGCAGCTCAATCCGGTCACGCGCGAAAGCGGCGAACAGGCCGTCGGGATAGGTTTGCAGATAGTCCTTGAAGTCAGATTGATCGCTGCTTGCGGAAATGCTTCGCCAATGGGCCATATCGGCCTCAAAAGCGTCTGTGGGACTGGCCGAGGACAAACCCGGCGCAAAACTATGTTCATCCAGAACGGATTCTTCGACCCATGGGATCTGGCGGCCTTCGGTATCCAGAACCACTTGCTGACGCACCCGACCGAGCATCAGCCGTACATCCAGATCGGGCGTTGCAATATGATCCAGCAGGCTCGAGGTGAAGATACTGTTGTCGCCCAGCCCGTCATATGCCACGTTGCCGGGGTCAGTGGCATAGGCGATCAGCAAACCTGCACCGCCCCGGATGCGGACGAGGCCCTGTTCGACGATCCCTTTGTCCGAGAACGGGTTATTGCGACAAGCGTCGAGCAGAAGGATGCCGACATCCGGCCCGGCCTTGGCAAGAACATCGCGCACGCGGTCGATGGTGATCGAACTTCGGCTTAAGGCGGTCAGGTCACTGCCCGAGAATTCGGTGCCGATCAGGTGGTTCTGACCGCCGATCTGAACCCCGTGACCGGCGTAAAAGAAGACAGCCATTTCAGCGCCTTGCGCCGCTTTCCCAAAGGCGTGGACGGCCCGATCCATCGAGGCTGCGTTCTGATCAGTGGCCTCGGTCACGGCAAAGCCAAGCTCGCGTAGCGCTACGCCCAAAGCCTCGACATCGTTGACTGGGTTGCGCAAGGCCATATCCGGGGCGCGGTAGTCGGAATTGCCGATCAGCAAGGCCACACGATCAGCCGCCCGGGCCGAGCCTGTCGCCAGAACCAGACAGGACATTATGCAAACCAGCAAAAATCGGAACCGAGTCATACCGTCACCTTAGCGCATGGGTTTTGGACTGCACAGACAGATTGGAGTTCTATAGCCTGCCCAGTCGATCCTCGTCGTCCACAACAGTCAGCCGCGTATCCGA
The DNA here is from genome assembly GCF_056539825.1 of Ruegeria sp. B10. NCBI lineage: Bacteria > Pseudomonadati > Pseudomonadota > Alphaproteobacteria > Rhodobacterales > Roseobacteraceae > Ruegeria > Ruegeria sp. B10. The sequence continues at coordinate 132,680 of NZ_JBQFVP010000009.1, read as the reverse complement.
CCCGTTCCACCGCCAGAGGACGAGGTTGAGGTTCGCCGGTGTCGTCCCAGGTGCAAAGCTGCGTACCAGCAAACCGGCAAAACCGTCCTTGATCAATTGCGCGGCCAGGTCTTGCGTCGGGACAGCGCGTCGGTCCAGCATGGCCGATCGCCAACCGGGATCGGCCAGCGCGGGCGCGGTCATTTCGTATTGGGCCAAGGCGGCCTCGTCTCGGGTGTCGAAGAGCGGGCCCAGATACGCGTGGTAAGACACCAGTATTGTCGGCTGCAAATCCCCGACCTGATTGGCCTCACGCAGGGCCGTGGCCGGGTCCAGCGCCGTGTAGAGCGCAGGTGTTCCCTTCGCGTTGAACCGACCACCATACTTCTCTGCTCCACGACCCGACAGGGGCTCGCGGGCGTAGACCGGGTTTAATGCGCGAAAAAGCGGCCCGCGATACCAGCCCTCGTCAAGCGGCATCAGGCATAGACACCGGCATCGACGGCATCAATGTACTCCAACACCTGCTGCGCCTTGCCCTCCTGAACCAGCTGCATGGCGGTACGCCCGTCAAAGCCGGGCAGGGGTTCCGAGCGATACCAGGCATAGGCGATCAGATCCGAGCCAAAACGCGGTTGCACCTTGTTGAGAACCTCGACCAATTCGCGCAGGCGACGTTGGGTCTTGTCGGATTGAATGCGCGTGCGGCGTTGCAGGGCATCCTTGCCCAACCCCACGGTCAAGGCGACCTCTTCGGCGGATGTACGCAGAGCCGCCGCGATTTTCCGAGGCTCAAACAGCCCTCCTTCGGCGAATTGAGCAATCTGCATGCTGCCCTCCAATCCTGTTTCTTTGACGGTATATAGCGTCAATATTGCTGATTTTCAAGAATTCATGCCGTGTTGCTGTGTTTAAAACGCCACCAAACCCCTTGGCAGACGACATGATCCTCACCAACTTGGGACCACCCGTTGATTGACGACAGGCTGAGCGGCCCTTTTACCTGTTCGCAGCCTCGGGTATGAGGTCTCAAATGGCAAGAAAACAGCAGGAGCCCGTCCATGTCGTTTCATCGCACCGCTTTTGCGGCATTGTTCGCGGCCGTGTTGCCAGCCGTAAGTTGGGCGCAATCAGAAAGCGCACCGTCTGAGGCGCTGTCCGTCGAATTGAACACAGCGCAGAATGTGGGCAACGCCTGCCGACTGACCTTTCTGGTGCAGAACGGAACTGGAGTCTCAATCGACAAGGCCGTGTTCGAGACCGTGATTTTCGACATTGAAGGCGGAGTAGTCAGCCTGTCCCTGTTCGATTTCCGAGATCTTCCGGCGGATCGCCCGCGCGTGCGGCAGTTTGATCTGCCGGGAAGGGATTGCGCGCAAGTAGGCCGCGCCTTGATCAACGGTGCAAATACCTGCGTGGTCGACGATGCGGATAGCACTATTTGTCGCGATATGCTCAGCCTCAGCAGCCGGGTCAAAGTGGAGCTTTTGGGATGAACTTCTTGGGCACTTTGCGTGAAATTCTGGCGCTTGGCGGGCCGGTCGTCGGCATCTTGATCGTGATGTCGGTTCTGACTCTTTCGGTCACGCTGTATAAACTGTGGCAGTTCGCGGCTTGTGGTGTTGGTCGCCATAGGGTCCTGTCCGAAGCTCTGGCTGCCTGGGACGCAGGAGATCGCGCCGCGGCGCGCACGCGATTGAACGACAGCAGCAGCTACCTTGCTCCGATCGTTGGCGCCGCGATGGATGGAGTGGACGTCCCCGGCGTGGATGACCGTCTCGATGCCGAAGCCGGTCTTGCCCTTGCCGGGTTGGAGCGCGGCTTTCGACTGCTGGACACGGTGGCGCAGCTTGCCCCGCTGCTTGGCTTGTTTGGAACAGTGCTTGGCATGATCAACGCGTTCCAGAGCCTGCAAACCGCCGGTTCCTCGGTGGACCCGTCGCTGCTGGCCGGTGGTATCTGGGTCGCCCTTGTGACAACGGCTGTAGGTCTTGCGGTGGCGATGCCGACCTCGATGGTTCTGTCCTGGTTGGAAAGCCGCACATCGCGTGAGCGGGTCTTTGCGGACAAAGCGCTTCGGACGATTCTGGTGCCCGGTCACGCGCTGCAAACAGTCTCCGGGGCACGGACCCAGAGCACCGCCGCCCCCGAACATGCGTAACACGGCGCCCTTTGTCAGACGCCCTTTGTCGATGACGCCGTTAATCGACGTCATCTTTCTGTTGCTGCTGTTCTTCATGCTCTCATCCACATTCTCGCGATTTTCCGAGATCGAATTAACGCAGGCCGCTGCTGGCAGTGGCACGGGCTCGGCACCGGCGGACAGAGTGTTCCTGCAGCTTGGCCCGGATCGCTTGGTTCTGAACGGGGCCTCGATCACGTTGGATGATCTGCTGACGCAAGTTGAAACCGGGCAGGTTCTGATCAGCCTCGACGCCGATACCTCGGCGCAACGTCTTGTCGATGTATTGGTCCCTCTGCGAGGCCGGGACGGGTTGACCGTAACGGTGTTGGAGTAGGCCGATGATCCGTCAGACACCGCAACGCCGCAGACGCGACTCCACGATCCCGCTGATCAATGTGGTGTTCCTGATGCTGGTCTTCTTCCTGATCGCCGGTACCGTGGCCCCCCCTTTGGATCCCGACCTTGAGCTGGTCGATACCGCAGAACTGGAGGGGCGTGAGCCGCCGGATGCGCTGGTCCTGCATGCAGACGGATCGCTCAGCTTTCGTGGGCAGGCCACGGACGCCGAGACCTACATGGCGGATCATGAGGGCGAAGAGGTCCGCATCGTACCGGATCGCGCGGCCTCGGGCCCGCGTCTGATAGAGGTGACAGGTGCGCTGCGGCGTGCAGGGGCGAAATCGGTTTTTCTGGTCACGCAGCAGGCGATCGAATGATCCGAACCTCGGCCATCATCGCCGCTGTGGCCGTTCTGGTTTCGCTGCTGCTGCACGTTCTGGGGCTGAGCATGACCACAACCAGCTTGACCCATTCGCCAAGCGTTGTCGGCGATGACGAAGATGCGGTGACCCTCGGCACGGCCTTTGAGGATTTGGCCGAACAGGTACCCGAACCGATTGAGCCAGAAGAAGCGGTGGTGCCTGAACCTCCGGTCGAAACCACGCCCGAACCTGAAGAGGCGGAGATTCCGACAACCGAAGCTTTGGTTGCTTCGCCCGATCCGCAAGAGCAGGCTTTCGCGCCAGATACCGGCCCCTCCAACGGCGGTCAGGCCGAGGTGCCAGAGCCGGAAGTGACCGAATCCGTTGACCAGTCCGAGACGCAAACGGCAGCAAGTGATGAGGTCGACGCAACCCCTTTGGCTGAGCCATCAGATGTTGTGGAAATCCCGCAAGCCAGTGCCGCAGAGCCGGTCGAGCCGGTCGAAACGCCGGAGGCTGAGCAACTGGCCGCGTTGCCGCCCGTCGAGGTCGCGCCTGTGCCGTTGGAACAAGACGCGGTTGAGCCGGAAATCGCAGTAGAGCCTGTGCCAGACGAAGCAGACCCCGTGGAGGACAGCGAAGGAACCGAACAGGCGGTCGCAACCTCTCTTCGACCGCGCTTGCCCAATCGGACGCCCTCGGACGAGGTCCAGCCGACTCTGCCCGGCGCGCGCAACTTCGACAACCTGAAATTCCCAGAACAAACCATTGAATCCCCACTGGCGGCCTATCAGCGCGAAGGGATTGATGCCTTCACCCGCAATGACCGGGGCAACCAGTCCGGCGGGCGAGGGCCGGGAAATTCCAACACGACCAACTATGCCGGGCAAGTTCTGGTTCATCTGAACCGCGCGCCTCAGGTTTACGCCTCGGTTCGTGGTTATGCGCAGGTGTTCTTTCAGATCGACCCGGATGGTTCATTGGCGTGGGTCGAGGTCATCACTAGCTCGGGCTCGGACCAGGTGGATCGGGCTGCGAAGGAGCAGGTCAGGGGGGCCGCACCGTTCCCGCCGCCACCCGATGGGGTCAGCCGCAAACTGTCCTTTTACTACCAGAACGGCTGAGCCTAGCGCGGCCCGCGCCGTTGCTGCGCACCGCCATCTTTGCGCATGGTCAGGCCAATCCGTTTGCGGGGGACGTCAACCTCGACAACGCGTACCTTCACGACCTGACCGGTTTTGACCACCTCATGCGGGTCCTTGACGAACCGGTCCGCTAGTTGGCTGACATGGACCAGCCCATCCTGATGAACGCCGATATCCACGAAGGCCCCGAAGGCGGCCACATTGGTCACCGTCCCCTCCAGCAGCATGCCGGGTTTGAGGTCGGTGATCTCCTCAATGCCGTCCCGGAACGACGCTGTGACAAAACTGGGTCGCGGGTCACGACCCGGTTTTTCAAGCTCGGCAAAGATATCGCGCACGGTGGGCAGGCCAAAGGTCTCATTGGCGAATTGTTCAGCCCGCAAGCCCTTCAGCGCCCCGTCATGTCCCATGATCTGCCGGATATCCCGGCCGCAGGCAGCGACCACGCGGCGGGCGACGTCATAAGCTTCGGGGTGAACCGATGAGGCATCCAGCGGCTCCTCTCCTTCCCGGATGCGTAGAAATCCTGCGCATTGTTCAAAGGCGCGTGGGCCAAGGCGGTCGACCTTCAGCAAGTCTTTGCGAGACTGGAAAGCGCCATTGTAGTCGCGGTGCTGGACGATGGCCTCGGCCAAACCGAGGCCAAGGCCCGACACATGCGACAGCAGTGGGGCCGAGGCGGTGTTCAGGTCGACACCGACCGCGTTCACCACATCCTCGATGACCGAGGCAAGCGACTGGGACAGGCGATGCTGGTCCACGTCGTGCTGGTATTGCCCGACCCCGATGGATTTCGGTTCGATCTTCACCAACTCGGCCAATGGGTCTTGCAAACGGCGTGCGATCGAGACCGCACCGCGCAGGGATACATCCAAATCCGGGAACTCTCGCGCGGCCAGCTCCGACGCGGAATAGACCGAGGCCCCAGCCTCGGACACGACGGTTTTGGTGGGAGCTTTGACCGATTTGGGCAGCAGGCCGAGCGTGTCGGCGACCATCCTTTCGGTTTCACGGCTGGCGGTGCCATTGCCGATGGCGATCAGCTCGATCTGATGGGCCGAGATTAGGTTCAAGATCGCCGCCTGCGCCCCCCGCAGATCGTTTTTCGGCTGAAACGGATAGAGCGTATCCGTTGCCACAACCTTGCCAGTGGCATCCACCACGGCGGCCTTGACGCCGGTTCGAATGCCCGGATCCAGACCCAGCGTGGGACGTGCGCCCGCCGGGGCCGCAAACAGAACATCCTTGAGGTTGCGCGAGAACACCTGAATCGCCTCATCCTGCGCGCGGCTGCGCAGATCTGCCATCAGCTCAACCATCATGGAAAGCGACAGCTTGACCCGCCAGGTCCAGCCCGCAACCTTGCGCAGCCATTTGTCGCCGAGGCCATCGCCACGAGTTTGTAGATGCGAGGCAACAATTGCCTCAGCCCGCGCCGCGCCGACCTCAGGTTCAGGGGCGATATCCAGCGTGACGATCCCCTCTTTCGAGGCCCGCAACATGGCCAGCGCGCGGTGCGAGGGGGCGGTGGACCAAAGCTCAGAATGGTCAAAGTAGTCGCTGAACTTCGCGCCCTCTTTCTCTTTGCCCTCAACGAGTTTTGACGACAAAAGCGCCTCTTGCTGCATGAAATTGCGCAGTTCACCCAGCAGAAGGGCGTTTTCCGTCAGCCGCTCGGTCACGATGTCACGGGCGCCGTTCAAGGCGTCCTTGGTCGTTTCGACAGCCTCGGACAGATAGCCCTGAGCAAGGACTTCCGGGTCGGCATTGCGGTCGGCCAGAATGGCGTCGGCCAGTGGCTCCAGCCCGTTTTCGCGGGCGATCATCGCCTTGGTGCGCCGCTTGGGTTTGTAGGGCAGGTAGATATCTTCCAGCTGCGCCTTGGTCTCGGCTCCGGCGATGGATTTTGCCAGATCATCCGACAGTTTGCCCTGATCCTTGATCGACGTCAGGATCGTCTGCCGCCGCGCCTCCAGCTCTCGCAGATAAGTCAGCCGGTCGGAGAGGGTTCGAAGCTGCGTATCGTCCAGTCCGCCCGTCGCCTCTTTGCGATAGCGGGCCACAAAGGGCACGGTCGCGCCTTCATCCAGCAACCGAACGGCGGCCGAGACCTGATCCGCGCGCGCGTTGATTTCGGTGGCGATTGTGCGGGCGATACGGTCCAAGGGGGGCCTCCTGATACTGGGTCGGAAGGACTTCTTAGACAGCGTTTTGGCAGAGGGGAAGAGGGCCAACGCATTGGGGCAAGATTTCCTGAAACGGTCTGCCCCATTGCTTGAGCTCGATGCCCGGCCGTTGATCCGGCCGGGCGTTGGCGTGCCTTAGAGGCACTCAGCCAATGTGTTCGCCATATTGCGCAGAAGTTGGGGATAGAGCGCCGCGCCGGGCTCAAGTTCGGCGCCAAGCGGGTCGATCACGGCGGTATTGGCCTCGGACCCTTCCATGACTGTTGCGATCAGGCCGGGGTTGAATTGCGGCTCGGACAGAACGCAATCAATCCCTTCTTCTTTGATGCGTCCCTGAATTTCGGCAATGCGTGCAGGGCTAGGATCGGATGCATCGCTGATCGAGATCGCACCGGATGCCGGGAAGTCGAAGTCATTTTCGAAATACTGATAAGCGTCGTGGAACACGATGAAGCTACCACCTTTTACCAGGGCCAGCGTTTCCGCGATCTCGGCTGACAGCGCTTCCATCTCGGCGCGCGCAGCGGCTGCGTTCTTAAAATACTCGCCCGCATTTTCAGGGTCAGCAGCCGAGAGTTGAGCAGCGATCACATTCAGCCATGTGCTGGCGTTTGCAGGCGACAACCAGGCATGCGGATCGTGTTCGCCATGCGCGTGACCTTCGTGGTCGTCATGATCATCGTGGTCTGCGTGCTCTTCATGGCCATGGTCGTCATGCGCGTGTTCATCTTCCTTGTCATGGTCGTGATCATCGTGACCATGTTCATCCTTGTGATCGTCGTGATCATCATGGGCGTGTTCGTCTTTGTGGTCGTCGTGATCGTCATGCGCGTGTTCATCTTTGTGATCGTCATGATCATCATGCGCATGTTCGTCTTTGTGATCATCGCCATGATCTTCATGACCGTGATCTTCATGATCCTCGTCATCGCCGTGATCATGCGCTTCGAACAGCGCGTCCTCGCGGAAGTCCAGCAGAGTGGTTCCGTCCGCCTCCAGCAACGTTGTTACAGCCGCGCCTCCAGCGAGCGTTTCGACAGCGTTTTCCATCCATGGCGTAAGATCTTCGCCGATCCAAAAGACCAGATCAGCCTCTTGCAGAGCCGCCGCTTCGGACGGGCGCAGGTTATATTCATGAGGCGAGGCGCCCGGCTGAACGATAAGGCTGGGTTCACCCACGCCGTCCATCACACGGGCCACAAGCGAATGCACCGGGGCAATGTCAACGGCAACGTTCGGGGCGTCGGCCATGGCGGTTCCGCCCAGCAATGTAGCGGTGATCGAAATGGAAAGGAGGTTTCTGGACATTGGACCCTCTGTGTGATTTTATAACATTTAATCGCGGCATATATGATATAAGATAACATGACAAGTCAGAGGCAACAGAACTCGACCAGCGAAGCTGCGCCGGTGGGGTTCCATGATCATGACCACGTGTCCTGCGTGGAAACCGGCCTTGCCATGGCCGAGGCAAAGTGCAAAGCCGAGGGGCTACGCCTGACGCCTGTGCGCCACAAGGTGCTGGAAATGCTGTTGCAGGAACACAGGGCACTTGGTGCCTATGCCATCCTTGATCGCCTACGGGATGAGGGGTTCGGCTCGCAGCCGCCCGTGGCCTATCGCGCCTTGGATTTTCTGGTCGAAAACGGGTTTGTCCATAAGATCGAACGCCTGAACGCTTTTGTGGCCTGCGCCCATCCGGGGGCGACGCATTCACCTGTCTTCATGATCTGCCGCGGGTGCGACGCGGTGGCCGAAGCTTCCTCGGCCGTCGATAGCGGGGCCCTTGGCGATGCCGCCCGCGCCGTGGGTTTTGAAATCGAACGTACTGTAGTAGAAGCCGAAGGTCTCTGCTCTGACTGCACCGAAAAGGCCTAGCAATGTCCCTTGTCACCGTTGAAGACCTGAGCGTGAGCTACGGGGCCAATACCGTGCTGCGCCATGTCCATATGATCATCGAACCCGGTGAGATCGTGACAATTGTCGGGCCGAACGGGTCCGGCAAAACAAGTTTGTTGCGCGCAATTATCGGGGCCATCAAACCTGCAAAGGGGCGCATTACACGTAAACAGGGCCTGCGGATCGGTTACGTTCCGCAGAAGCTGCATATCGATCCGACCCTTCCCATTTCAGTCGAGCGCTTTATGCGCCTGACCAATCACGTCAGCCGCGCCCGCTGTGCCGAGGCGCTTGAGGAAGCAGGCGTTCCCGATCTGTTGAAGCAACAGATGACTCAATTGTCCGGCGGGCAATTTCAGCGCGTGCTGCTGGCGCGTGCCTTGATTAACCACCCGGATATCCTTTTGCTGGACGAAGCGACGCAAGGTCTGGATCAACCGGGTTCAGCGGCCTTTTACCGGCAAATTGAAACCGTGCGCCGCGAGACCGGCTGCGCCATTTTGATGATCAGCCACGAATTGCACGTGGTCATGAGCGCCTCGGACCGGGTGATCTGCCTGAACGGTCATATTTGCTGCGAAGGATCGCCTGCCGTTGTGGCCTCAGCCCCTGAGTATCGCGCCTTGTTTGGGACAGGGACCGGAGGAGCGCTGGCGCTATATCGGCATGACCACGATCATCATCACGACCACGATCATAGCTCTCAGGACGCTGCAGAATAATGCTGGATGATTTTATGACCCGCGCGACTTTGGCCGGGATTGGTGTGGCTTTTGCGGCGGCTCCGCTAGGATGTTTCGTGGTCTGGCGCCGAATGGCCTATTTCGGCGACGCAACCGCGCATGCGGCCATTCTGGGCGTTGCGCTGTCGCTAACCTTCCAGATGTCTATTTTCGCGGGCGCATTGGCCGTAGCTCTGCTGATGGCGTTGACGGTTACTTTGCTGTCCGGGCGGGGATACGCAATGGACACACTATTGGGCGTTCTGGCCCATTCTGCACTGGCCTTTGGCCTCGTCGCAGTGTCATTCCTTTCAGGTGTCCGCATTGACCTGATGGCCTACCTTTTCGGCGATATTCTGGCCGTTTCGCGCACGGATCTCGCCGTGATCTGGGGCGGTGCAGCACTGGTCGTTGCCCTGATCGGATGGCGCTGGTCGCAGCTATTAACTGCGACCCTGAACGAAGAGCTGGCCTACGCCAGCGGCTATGACCCAAAGCGCGAGCAATTGATCCTGACCTTGTCTCTTGCGGTGACCGTCGCGGTGGCAATCAAGGTCGTGGGCGTTCTTCTGATCGCAGCCTTGCTGATCATTCCTGCCGCCGCAGCGCGCAGCCTTGCCCGATCGCCCGAATCCATGGCCTTGATCGCCGCGGCCATCGGGGCGGTTTCCGCCGTAGCCGGTTTGCGGGCTGCTTACGTGTTCGACACACCTGCAGGGCCGTCAATTGTGTGCGTCGCGGCAATCCTGTTTGCCTGTTTCAGCCTGTTGGGATGGAAAGGTCACAAGCGCTAGAGCGCCTTACCTTTCATTGAAGGCCCGCTCCAAAGTCAATTGGACCGGTTTCAACAGATAGCTGAGAAGCGTCTGCTCACCCGTTGTCATTTCGGCCACAACGGTCATACCCGCCTGCAGTGGACGGTTGAACGCACCGGTGCCGATTGTCGAGCCGGCCAGAACGAACGAGGCCCGGAAATAGGTCTCGCCAGTTTGTTCGTCTGTCATGGGCAGAGGATGCACCGACTGCAATCGTGCCTCGACCTTACCATAGCGGCGGGCATCGAACGTATCGACGCTGATCGCCACCGAGTGTTCCAGGGCCACATGCCCCACCTCGGAGTTGGGAATGCGGGCCTCGACCATCAGGTTTTGCCGGGTCGGAAGCAGTTCATAAAGCGTTTCGCCGGGGGCAATAACCTCTCCCGGATTAGGTGAGGCCACCGACTGGATCACTCCACGCACCGGAGCGATCATGCGCAGGTCGGCAAGCCTAGTTTCCACAAGTTTCCGTGAGGTCTGCACCTGATGATGTTCATGTTCCAGCGCGTTGATGCGGGTTAGCACGTCCTCTCTCAGTGTCAGGGCCTCTTCCGCAAGGGCCGCTTTTGCAAGGGTCAAAGCGTTTCGTACCTCGGCGACTCGGACACGGGCGTCCTCGGCAGCGGCGCGCATGGCGTCGACTTCGTCTTCTTCTTCCAGAAAATCACTGAGTGATTTCAGACCCTGCGACTGCAGCTTCGCGTAGCGGTCCAGAACCTGCTCTTTCTTTGTCACCCTTTGGCGCGCGAACGCTGCGGCGTCTTCAAGAATTCGCAGTGTCTTGGTTTGCTGCTCAATCGAAACGCGCTGAACCTTCTGGCTTTCCAGGAATAGTTCAATACGGGCTGCAGCCGTCGTCAGACCTGAATTTCTAAGCGTTTGTATCTGGGTGGACCTCTGCGGAGCATCGCCTTCAAGCATGGCAAGCACGGCCTGTGCATTTCCTAGATCCCGCGCGACAGAGGAGGCTTGCGCGGACAGGACCTCCATCTCTTGTGTCAGTTCCGGGTGGTGCAACTGGACAAGAACATCACCGATTTCCACAGTTTGACCGTCCTGCACATGGACTGAACGGACAATCCCGCCTTCCATGGTTTCAATCTGAACATAGTGGCCCATGGGAACGATGGTGCCCGGCGCGCGCGTGATCTGTGGGACATCGGTCCGCCATGACAAAGCGATCAGACTGGCAAGAAAACCGGTGATAGCTAGCGCGAGAAACGCCGCGAACCGAGGCGCGCGGGCACGCTTTCGTCGAGCGCTGCGGTCAAGCAGTCCTTCTCGGTTTGCGGAATGTGTTCGGAAAACCATCTTCAAGCTCCAAGCGTTTTCAGGGCGGCCCACATCTTCTTGCGCCCGACTTCTCCGGTGTCGTTCACAGCAACCTGGCCCGCGTTGAGATAGATGAATCGATCGGCAATGTTCAGAAACGAACGATCTGCGGTCGCGATGATCACAGTGTGGCCCCCGGCCTTATCCTTGACCCATGTTTTGAACGCTTGACGGCGGGTGTCGTTCAGTCCGTTTGTCGGTTCCGAGAACAGGTAGACCGAGGCTGGTCGTGCCATGCTACGTGCGAGGGTGAGAGATTTCAAAATCTCATCTGGCATTTGCGAAAGGGCTTCATCGGAAAGGCGCGTCTGCACACCGTCTGGCAGCATACTGTGCCCTTGTCGTAAGCCCATCCGATCCAGCGAGGCTTGAATTTCCATGTCGGAAATGGACGGCGCGGCCAAACGGAAATTCTGCGCAACTGTGCCATAGAACAGTGATTTCTGGTAAGTCGCGTAGGTGACCGATTTACGCGACTCGTCCCGTGCGATTTGGCGGATATCGATACCGTCATGTTCGATCGTTCCCCCAATCGGGGATGCCAGACCATCGATCAGATCCAGAACAGCAGTCCGAGCGGCCGTGTCGCTGCTGAGCATGACCACGACTTCACCAGGATTAAATGCCATACTGATTTGCGACAGGATCGGTGGGCGAAGTGGGTCCGGGCGATGTGTCACCGAGGAAAACGAGATGGAACCGTTCAGCGCTTTTTGGTGGGACCAGCCGAGGCCAAGCTCCATCTCTTGTGGCAGGGACAGCACCCGGTCTGCCTGCTCGCGGCTGGCTTGGAAAGACATAAGCTGCGGAAATCCGGTATACAGCGCCTGAAGGGGACCGAAGATCTTTGACACCAACGCGATTGAGGCGATCAGAGCGCCAAAACTCAAAGCTCCGGACATCGCGGCATGGGCGCACAATATAATTGCACCGGTTGTGGCCAGGGCCGCAAGTGTTTGCCCCAATGACTGCGCAAGTGCTTGAAATTGCCGAGCGTGCTTTGTGCTTTCCTCACTGGTTTCGATCAAAGGCATGCAGCGTTGGAGCCAAGGCGTTTGCATGCCGAGATTTGTGAAGGCGCCTTGATGGACGATTGCGTCTTGTACTGCCAGCTGGCTGAGTGAGGCGTCCTGTGCGGCTTTCCTTTCGAGCTGTTTTTGACGTGGGATCGTGATCAATCCCACTATCACCAAAGCCGCTGCCAGCCCAAGTGTCCAAAGCCCAACGCTTGGCGCAAGATAGAGCAGAACGGCGAGGAACAGTACGGCGAACGGCAGGTCCAGAAGCGTGGTAATCATTTGCCCGGTAAACATCTCTCGGAGGGCCTCGAACTGGCGGAACCGGGAAAGGTGTTGGTTCACGCCTGAGCTTTGCATTTGGCCCAGTGGCAGGGACATCAGTTTTCGGAACAAGGCTGTCATCAGCTTTTGTTCGCCGCGCCAGCCAATATATGTCAGCGCGCGCGTGCGCATGTGGCGAAAGCCCATGTCCGTCGCCGCGATGACGGCGACCCCAACGGCCAGTGACAGCAGCATGTCAACAGATCCCGACGGGATGATCCGGTCGTATACGGCCATGATGAGCAGCGGGGTGAAAAGGCCCAAAATGTTGCTGAGCATGGAGACAAACAAAAGACCCGGCAGGATCGGGCGGAGGTCGCGAAAGGCCTGTGATACGGTGATCTGCGTTTTAGTGGTTCGGTTAAAGGCAAAACGGTCGATCCGAAATAGGGTGCACCGATGACGGGTAAGCTTTTGGAACCGTGGATTTTCCGCCTTTGAATCGTCAACCAGCACATGCGCGCCTTTTCTGTCCAGCGCGAGAAAGGCTGGCCCATGATCGGGTACGACCAAGGCCGGGCAGTCAGAGGCGGCGATTTTGTGCATCCGACACCTGACTTGTGCGAATGGTATTCCGAGGTTTTCCAGGGTTTGTTTGATATCCCCCGGCTGCAAGCGTTGGGAAAAGTGTGGAAACGCTTCGATCAGGCTGTCTCGGTCATGTTTCCAACCACTTGCCTGCAGTAGCGATTGGAAAAGCTGAGTGGTTTTTTCAATCGTCAAAGTGGTCATGCGGCACCTCTCTTAATGCGGCACGCTTCATCAGTGTCCCTGAGAGAATCCTCTTGCCATTGAAGCAGATCGGAGGTCCGGGGGTTGCCCAGTTGAGCGAATTGATCTGTCAGCTGGCGCATCCGGGGGTCGGGGCTTGCGGTCAACAAAGTGGGGCGCGGTGAAAGCGTTTTCAAACAAGTGGCCAAAGCCTGGCGGTCTGGCGCGTCAAGAACAGACGAGGGTTCATTCATCAGCAGTATCCGAGGGCGCAACGCAAGGGTTCGGGTCAGCGCGATCAGCTGTCGGTTGACCGGATCGCTTTCAAAACTCGAACCCTTGCCCAGCTGGGTATTGTAGCCTTCCGGTAGCCGGTGAACACGCTGCTCCAAACCAAGCGTGGCAGCGATCTGTTTGGCATGTTCAGCCGTTTCGGCGTCGCCAAACGCGGTCAGATTGTCCAGCAAGGTTGCTGAAAGGATCGCAGGATCGCGCTCCAGCGCCACTATCCCGCCCCGACCAACAAGGGCGGGCCTTTCAGTTGTTGCAGCCTCATCTATCAGGCACGAGCCAGCATTGGGCTCTTGGTTGCCCAGAATGGTCGCAAAGAGGGCGTCGACCATCCAGCTTTCTTCCGCCTCTATCAGTATTCCAGTGCCAGCTGGCACGTGAAAAATCACGGGGCGACTAGCGGTCTCTTTGTTTTGCGGGTGTGACAGGCATAGTCCTTCGACCCGCAGATCACCTTTGAGCTTTTTGTGCCCGATCCAGCCTGGCGGTTGCTGAGAGATACTGTCCATTTCGCGCAGTTTCCGCCGGGACAAAGCGACGCTTTCTGACTGGACCCATATCGCCATGATCTTGGTCAACGGCTGAATGATACGACCATTCAAAAGCATACAGGCCGCCAATTCGGCAATCCCGATCACGTTCTGGATGACGAGATAAGCCCCCAGTAAGCCCATTGCGGCAACCATGATCTGCCCGAAAACGGTGCCAAAACTCTGTGCAAAACCCGAGAAGAGGATCAGCTTGCGGCTGACTTCTACGGTCTGGTCCTCCAGCAACTCAAACCTTCGGGCCATCTGAGGCTCCATCCGATTGGCTTTGACCGTGGACAGGCTGGACAGCAGGGACGAAAGGAACGCATAGCGACGGGTATCCAGCGCCTTGCGACGCTCGAACAGGGACCATTGCAGGTGTTTCATCACGCTCGCAAACAGTAAAACGATACAGAACGCGGCAACCGGGACCAGAGCCAACCACCCATCGATCAAGCCGATCATGAGGGCGAACAGGATGGTAAATGGCAGATCAATGGCGAGCGTCTGACTCTGACCTGATTGGTGTTCTCGCAGTTGGCTGATCGCCATGTAGCGGTCAAAATAGGTGCTGGCGGTGTTTTGGGAGAAGTGGATTGGGTTTGCGTTCAACACCTGTTCAAGGAACCGGCGCTTGTGGGCGACGGCACTCTCTTCGGCTGCTGTCGTCAATAGAATAGAACGCGCCCAACGCAACAAAAACTCAAGCCCAGCCCCGATCACCAGTGCCCAGGTCAGGATGCGCAGTGTCTCGGTCGACTGAAAGGGGATGATGCGGTCGAAGATCAGCAGAATGGTGATTGGCGCCAGAAGGGACAAGATGTTCAGGGAAAGCGACGCCGCCAGTAGCGAAATACCCATCCGCAGCCTTGTTCTGCGCTTGACTGCTTTGTTCGCTTTCATGTGTTCACGCCCGTTCATTTGTCCCCAAGTTCTGGGGTCGAGGCTTTTAAGAACGTGTAAACATCAGGTTGCGTGATGCGCTGAATTTAGAAAAAATTGCATGTATTTCAGTAACTTTCGAGAAAGCTCCGCGTGCTACTGGTTTTTGGGAATCGTCAGTAGGTAAATCGGGGTTTTGCGATGAAAAAGCCGGACATCAATCTGAATTTTCAAGCGAATTCCGCGAAGTTTGCGCAAAGCGAAAAGCAGGATATTGCAGAACATCTTTCACGGGCACCTGCAAGTTCGGCTGAGGACCCGACCAGGAGTACTCTGCATACCGGCGAACAGGCGCAAGGGGTGCTGGATGAAGCTCAGACCAGTGGCGGAGCACCTTCGGCTGGTGTCAATTTCGCTGAGAAAACGGTAGTTGAAGAAGGTGTTGAAACAGGCAAAGCAAGCGTACCGCAAAGCGTTGTCGCACGGGCTGGGTCGCCCTTAAATACGAACCCATCTGGCGAAAGTGGGCAATCGGGCTACCAAGGGATGGTCTCTTCTGCGGACACAACTGTCGGACCACTTCCTACTTCCGATGTATCGGTCGAATTGCCTGAGGTTATGCCAGCGGTCGAGCCGAACGCGCCCACCCCTCCGACAATTCCTGCGGCCTCGCCCTCTCAGCCACTGGAAGACCAAAACCAAGCTCCCAAGGATGTCATGCTTGACGGCTCAAGCCTCACAGAGAACGATGAAGGCGCGGTGGTCGGGACCATTACGGTGTTTGATCCGGATTCGGAAGGGCCGAATCAGTTTGAGGTGTCTGATCCTCGATTCGAAATCCTCGACGGTCAGTTGCGATTGAAACCCGGCGTTGCGCTCGACCATGAAGACGCAAGCAGCGTAGAGGTGGACGTCACCGCTACGGATGAGGGCGGGTTGAGCTTGACTGAGCGTTTCACAATCGACGTTGCAGATGTGAACGAAGGCCCGGAAACTGTGTCTTTGGACAACACAACCCTAGCCGAAAACGCGATGGGGGCGACGGTCGGAAACATTTCCGTCGTGGATCCTGATCTGAATGACACCCACCGTTTTGAGATCTCGGATGAACGCTTTGAAATCTCGTACGGGCAATTGCGCTTGCGACCGGGTGCCTCGTTGAACCACGAGGGTGAAAATCACATTGAAATCAGTATCAAAGCGACCGACGCCGGAGGTTTGAGCGTCACCGAAACCTTCTCGATATCGGTTCAGGATATCAACGAAGCGCCGATTGATCTGACTGTTCAAAACGGAACAGAAAACCTGATCCGGAACGGCAGCTTTGAGGAATTCGAGCTTGCACAGGGCCGGTGGAGGGGGTTTGACGATGATCAATCCGGTGCCTGGACCGATGCCAACGGGATCGAGATTTGGGACCGCCTAGGAGGGCTGCAGGCCTCGGACGGTGATCAGGTAATGGAGATGGACCATGGCTGGGGCATGGATAGCATCTCTCAGGTTGTGCAGACGCAAGAGGGGCAGCTCTATGATCTGGGCCTCGACCTGCGCGAGCGCCTTGCGAATGGCACCGATACGGTTGAGGTGTATTGGAACGACACTCTGGTTGCAGAACTTGATCCCAAATCGTCGTATTGGGAGACGTTCCAACTACAGGTTGTCGGTACAGGGCAAGACAAGCTGGACCTGCGTGAGGCCGAAGACCAGAATGACTCTTATGGCGCATTGGTCGACAATATCACTCTGACCGAAGCGCAGTTGACCGTGGCTGAACATGTCGCGGGTGCCGTGATTGGTCAGGTCCGGTTCGACGATCCTGATCACGGTGACACTCACCGGGTCGAAGTCTCAGACGATAGGTTTGAAGTGATCGAGGGGCAGTTGCGTCTGAAACCAAATGTTGCGCTTGATCGCAGTGAGGCTGAGGCCTTGACCATTGACGTGACTGTCATCGACGAAGGCGGGCTAAGCACGACCGAGACACTTTCGATCTCTGTTGCAGACAGGCCCGATATGTCGATCAGCACCGGGTTTCACGCCAAATATTTCGAGGCCGACCACAACGTATCGCGACTTGAGGATGTGAACTGGGACGCGCCCGTCACGCATCAAGAGGTTACGACGGAGATTAACCACGAAGTCAGTCGCGGGTCTTTTTGGGAAGATGAGTCGCGAAATACATTCGGCGTCGAGATCACCGGGACGGTACAGGTTTCTGAGGGCGGGACATTCACCTTCCATCTCGGTGCGGACGAAGGTGCGGTGCTTTTTGTTGATGGTGTACCGGTCATCAACGAGGACGATTCACATGGATATCAAACACGGTCGGGCCAGATTGATCTTGAGCCCGGAGCGCATGCAATCGAGGTTCGCTATTTTGAGAACTCGGGCGAAGCTGGTCTGAAACTGGAGTGGGATGGCCCCGGCCTCGACGGTCAGCAGCTTGTTTCTGCACCAGATGTCGCTCAGGCGCAGGTTGTAGCGGGGACTCCGCTGGCCTTCGATATTGACACAGCAGCTTTGGAAATTGGCCATGATACCCTGTTTTCCTTGGATGGATTGCCGCCCGGAACGCAGATTGAAGTGGACGGTCAGACTCATGCCACTGGTGCAGACGGCACCGTGGAACTGGGCGGCTGGCAGGGGCATTTGCTGATCATACAACCTCCATTCGATTTTTCGGGCCTTATTGATGTGGCGATACGTTCCTCAACACCAACCGAATTCGGTGGTAGCCAAGACGCTGTCCAGACAGTGTCACTCGAGGTTCATCCGGCACAGGTTTTTGCCCCGACTGCGCAAGTGAGTGGTGGATTTCAGGCCAGTTACTTCGACGTGGAAAGTAGGCTGTCGAAATTGGACGACATTGATTGGAGCGCCGACCCGACGCATCAGGAGATCGTGTCTGAAATTAACTATAAAAACAGCGCTGACTCGTTTTGGGAAGGCGGATCAAAAGACACATTCGGCGCCCGCTTGGAGGGGCGCTTTTCAGTCGAAGAAGGCGGCACATACACGTTCTTTGCCGGAGGGGATGATGGCGTCGTATTATTCGTCAATGGTGTCGAGGTGATCGAGAATGATGGTCTCCACGCCTATAGGACCCGAGCCGGTCAGATCGAGCTCGCCCCCGGCATCCATGATATCGAGGTCAGGTATTTCGAAAACTACGGGCATGCGGGGCTAAAACTGGAATGGGATGGCCCTGATACCGAGGGCCGTGCCCTAGTCCAGGCGGATCCGGGGTTGGCGATTGAGGAAAATGAGACCTTGGCGCTTGGCATTGACCTGACGGGTGCCAGCGATCAGGCGGATGTGGCAATTGCGGGGTTGCCAGCCAACAGCCTAATCGTCGGTGCTGAGGCGGCGGTGATGTCGGATGGAGGGCCGGTTGATGTGAGCGGCTGGGATATCGGCTATCTTGAAATCTCGCCGCCCCCGGGGTTTGAGGGCGCAATTGATGGCCAGATCGTGATCTCGGATACCGGCTTTAACGGCGCGCCGGTGACATCGACAACCGCGTTTTCGATGGATGTTGGTGATGTTGATGCGCTTACGAAACTCGATGCGCCGGATGAATTCGCGTTCTTCGCGAGTGCCTCGCACAACGGGGATGTAGTATCTTGGGATGCAGATTCTTCGGAAGCCGCGCATGACGAAGCTGACGATGTTCTAAATGAAGACGTGATCTCGCCATCACACTCCGAGATCACGAGCATTGAGACGGAGGCCTATGAAAGAGTCGATTGGTAGTCCGTGGCTGGCCTATTCGGACGTGGTTATGAAAAAATAGACCCACTCGCCCTTGAATTCCGGGTCGTTGGCGCGGGCGCCGGCGACTCGATCTTTGAGGAACTCAAGGTAAGGTCCTGCCGGTTCGATCAAGGGTCTTTCCTCGTCAAAGAGGGGGGTCGACGCCGCGAAGGCCACCGCGATTTCTTGTCCGTATGGAGGGCCGATGGTGATAAAAAGGCCGGGGTCGCCTTGTTTCTCAGCGCCAATTTTGAATGCAGACTTGGCGGGTGTTCTGGCGAGCGGGACCGATGCGTTTGGGCTGAGGTGTATGACTTGACCGTCGGCGTCGAAATAGTCGACGTAGATAAAGGCGTCGTAGTCGGCTCCGGTCAGATCAAGCACCAGTTGCTGACCTGAGGCGTAGCGAAACTCCCGCGTGTGAATATCATCGCCCACCAACAGGGGGTTGGTGATTTGGTCTGTCGATTGTGGCAAGCCAACATCGACAATCCCACTGAGCGCGCCGCATTGGGGTCGGGGAAGGATCAGCAGATTGTCAGTGACCTGAATATTGGCCCCCATTTGCGCCTGAAGCGCCGACAGGACAGGCCCCCGCAGGCCGTTTTCCGGGATGTGACCGACCAGTTCGAGGGTATTTGTTTCTGGGCGGAACTGCACCTGAAGGCGTGAGCACGGTACCTGGGCCAGCAGACCGTCAATACCATCACGCAGGTCCTCAGCCGACTGGCCCGCATCTTCGGGGCGCGTAAAGCTTTGAAAGGCGGCGAGGCTTACGGGATCAATCGGGGAATCGCCGGTTGCCGAAAACACATCAGCCGCCTTAGCCCTTGGGACATCCGGTTGGGTTTGGGTCAAAGCGACGGGCCGCGTCTGCACGGCCTGAGCGGCATCGAAGGACGGCTGTGTCAACGCCACTGAATCCGACTGCGTATGGTTGGATGACAGGGTGGTCGTCGGCAACTCGGCCGAGGCCAGAGTCGCGGCAACCGTCTGTTTGGCAACGACGGGTTGCGGCTTGTCTGGAACGGCCACCAGAGGCTGCGTTTGGTTGGCCACCTCGTCGCTGGCCGCGAGGCTTAGAGCATTCGCGGCAATCTCTGGGGCCGAGGATTGTGCAATAGCGCCCTGCGCCAATCGCGCGCCGCTTGTTTCTTCGGTTGAGGTCGCCTCTGCATCCGGCTGCGCTTGCGCGGCGGTGCTTTGTTTGACCTGATGCGCGGAAAGCTGCATCCGTGTTTCCGGTACAGGCTGCTCGATCACGGGTTCAGGCTCAGTAGACCAAAGCAGAACGACCGCAGCCACGGCGTGAATTGTGACCGAGCAGAACAGCGCGACGCCCCATATCAGCGGAGTGCGCGTCACCGGACCGGACCCGGAGGTGTAACGACCAGCACCACATCCCGCGCGCCCATCGCCTCGAACGTGGCGATTAAGGGCAATACCTCACGCAAGGCGGCATCCTGATGGGCGTTGATGCGGAGCAGCAGGTCGGGCTGTTCGGACAGCGCCCCCTCGACCGATTGCGCGATCTGATCCGCCGAAAGCTCTGTTCCGTCCAGGGCCAATTGGCCATCAGCGCTGACCGACAGAGTCAATCCACCAGCTGGCATATCAGCTCCGGATTGCGACACCGGCGGGGTCACGTCGAACGGCGCGGTGGCGTCCATGCGTCCGATGAGCATGAAGAAGACCAGTAGGAAGAAGACAACGTCTATCAGGGCGATGATGGTTTCGGGGTGATGGCGTGGGGCGGGACGAGTGATCCTCATGGTCGTGCCTCCAGCCGGACCACACGCATGTTGGTTGCGCCTGCGCGGGTGACCACGTCCATGACGGTAACCAGCGCCTGCATGCGGGCGCTACCTGTGGGCAGTACGATGAACGGAGTTGCTGGGGCCTGCGCTATTCTGTCGGACAACAGCGCCTCAAGCTCCTCAGAGGTCAGCGCTTGCCCGCGGTAATAGGGCGCTCCGTCGCCTCCGATACGGATCACCACGGCGCTGGCGGGTTCGCCCGAGGTGCCGGAGGATGCGGGGCGATCCGATTGAGCCAAGGCCGGGATCATGTCGAGGTTCAGATAGGTCGAGGTCACCATAAAGAACACCAGCAGGATAAGCATCACGTCGATCATCGGCACCAGTGAGATCAGGGGCCGTGTCGGTCTGCGTCTGTTCAGGCTAAGCTCGGCGGACATGTGTGATCCCTTACTGCGTGCCGCGTTCCTCGATCACCATCAACTGCCCGACCGCGTTCTCGATCGCCTGAGCGCCCGCTTCTGCGCGGCCCGATAGCAGCGATGCGCCAACAGCGGCGGGGATAGCGACCAACAGACCGGCGGCGGTGGTCAGCAAGGCCTGCCAAATCCCGCCCGCAAGGACCGAGGCATTGGCCGCGCCTTGCGCCAGCTCCAGCTCCTGAAACGACTGGATCATACCGGTCACGGTCCCCAACAGGCCAAGCAGGGGTGAGATCATCGCGATCAGCTCCAGCACACGAATCCATGTGTTCATGGCAGCGAATTCCTGATTGCCGCGACGTGTAAGCTCGGCCATCAAGGCGGGCCCCTTGAACCCATCGTTCAGCGCTTGCATGGCATAGGCGCAGACGCGATCAGCCGGAGATTTCCCCGCAGCGACGGCTGCCAGCGCCGCCTGCTTGTCGCCCTTGGACCACTGCACCAGTGCTGTGTCCCTCGCGCCTCCGCCGGATCGAACTGGGGCCAGTTGCATCGCCTTGATGACGATCAAAGTGACCGAAAGCAGCGACAACGCGCCAAGGATTGCGATGATTGGGCCTCCTGCGCCCAGTGTCTCGAGCCCGAACATGATCTATTGCGCCAGATTGGCTGAGGTCTTGCTGCCCAGCGCCAGCAGGGGGAAGCAATCCAGAGGCTCGGCGTTCTGAGGCTTGCAGGCCGGCAGGTCATGCAACAGCACCTCTGAGATATTGGTGCATTCGATCTCAGGGATTTCGAACAGTTTCAGCACGGTGCGTTGAACGGGCAGGGGGGCCGCGTCGATGGATAGCAGCCGGTCGATCACGCCATTGTTGTCGAGGATGGCCAGCGACATCTCGAATTCTTCGAAACTATTGTCGGTCTGGTTCCGAAACAGGAAGAAGGCGCGGCATCCGCCGTTGTCGGCCGGTTCGAATTTGTTCAGCTCGATGCCAAGGCGGCCCTCATCGGCCTGCGCGGTTGCGGCCATCAGTGTCAATGCAACTGCGCCGAAAAGGGATTTTCTCATCTTCCTACCTCTGTTGCCGGTCGTTGAACCCACATCCAGTGTTTTTCGTCATGGGTCTTAGCCCTGAACATTGCAGAAAGAGGGCGCGTGCGGGAAGATTTTTCTGCAATGGGGCGCGCTCGCGGTGGAGCAATGACCTTGCCCTAGCGTAAACAAACGGTACGGCGGGTCAGGAAAATGTGTATATTGATCTCAACCTGGTCTGTGCATTGCGACCGATTAACCACACAAACCGCAGAGGAAACTGGAAGTATTTGCGAGTTTCGCCATCATGTGAACTAATTCATACACAAGATCACAGGTGCTGCTGTAAGCGATTCAACAAGAACAACAAGCTGCGATCGAACAGGACGGTATTGGGAATAAAATGGACCTTTCATCTTATCTGGAGCCCAGAGACGACGAACCCCCCAGCGGAGAAAATCTGGAATACGATCCGGCCTTTACGGACCTAGAGATCGCGGCTCAGCCGGGCGAAGAGCGTCAGATGGGCGATGAGGTCGTCGCGGCCGAAGAACAGGACTGGCGCGATGTCGAAGAAAAGGCCTTGGCCGTCATGGACAAAAGCCATGACCTTCGCGCCGCCATCTATCTCGCTGAGGCTGTTTTGCACACCAAAGGCCTTCCCGCCTTTGCTTCGGCCGTGGGCTATGTGAAATCCCTGCTGGAAGACAATTGGGACACATGCCACCCCGAGCTGGATGAAGACGACGGCGATGCCACTATGCGCATAAATGCGGTGCGCGGTCTGGCCTCGTCCGATCGGATGGTACGCGCCTTGCGTCGGACCGCTTTGACAGACAGCCGCATGTTCGGGCGGATGACCCTGCGCCATTTGGATGTCGCAGAGGGTCGCATCAATATGCCCGCAGATCTGGACGACGCGCCGGATGCGACCGGGGTTGCGGCCGCGTTCAAAGACACCGATGACGAGGTGTTGGAGGCCAATGCCGATGCGGCGTCCGCGGCTCTGGACGATGTCGAGGCAATCGACGCTGTATTCAGCGACAAAACTCCAGGCGAAGGTCCGGATCTGACGCCTCTGTCTGATGCGTTGAAAAGCATTAAGCAGGCGTTGGCCAGCTATGCCGATGTCGGTGATGCAGAAGAAGTCGACTCCGGCGACGATGACAGCCCAAGCAGTCCATCGGGTGCCCCGGCCGCGCCGATGGCGTCGGGCGGTGGCGGCGGTGGGGCGATCAACACGCCCGAGGATGTCACCCGTATGTTGGAACGCATCATGGATTATTATGCCCGGTGCGAGCCCTCCAGCCCGCTGCCAATTTTGCTTGAGCGTGCCAAGCGCCTTGTGAATGCCGATTTTCTGACAATTATCGAAGATATGGCAAAAGAAGGTCTGGATGAGGTGCGCCAGATCGGCGGCATAAAAGAAGACGACGATGACGATTATTGATCCGTTTGGGCGCAAGCCGAACACCGGATTGAAAAGAAACACTGATGGATGAATCGAGGAGCATCAGATGGCTGACAGTTCACAAAAATTTATAGCCCGGAACAGGGCTCCGAGAGTTCAGATCGAATATGATGTTGAACTCTATGGTGCCGAAAAGAAGGTCCAGTTGCCCTTTGTCATGGGCGTCATGAGCGACCTTGCCGGGAAATCCGAGGTCGAGCAGCCCGCCGTGGCCGACCGCAAGTTCCTGGAAATTGACGTCGACAATTTCGACGACCGGATGAAGTCGATGGCGCCGCGCGCGGCCTTTACCGTGCCGAACACCTTGACGGGTGAAGGCAATCTGGCCGTCGATATCACGTTCGAGAGCATGGACGATTTCAGCCCCGCCGCGATTGCCGCGAAGGTTGAGCCGCTCAAGGAGCTGCTGGATGCGCGCACCCAGCTGTCCAACCTGATGACTTATATGGATGGTAAAACCGGGGCCGAGGATCTGATTTCGAAGATCATGCAGGACCCGTCGCTGCTGAAGACATTGGCGGCCCAGCCCAAACCCGGCGCTGACGCCGCCGAGGAGGAGTAAAAGATGGCCGAAGAAGAAGCCAAGGTAGAAGCCGCCGAAGGCGCAACCGCGTTTGGATCCTCGGAATTCGAGGCTCTGCTGACGAAAGAGTTCCGCCCCAAGTCGGATCAGGCGAAAACCGCTGTTGAAAGCGCAGTCAAGACGCTGGCCGAACAGGCGCTGGCCAATACCGGCCTGATCTCGGACGACGCTTTGCGTTCGATCGAAGGGATCATTGCCGAGATCGACAAGAAACTGACCGAACAGGTCAACCTGATCCTGCATCACGAAGATTTCCAGCAGATGGAAAGCGCGTGGCGTGGTCTGCACTATCTGGTGAACAACACCGAAACCGACGAGATGTTGAAAATCCGCGTGATGAACATCTCGAAGAAGGACATGCACAAGACCCTGCGCAAGTTCAAAGGAACTGCATGGGATCAGTCGCCCATCTTCAAAAAGCTCTATGAAGAAGAGTTCGGTCAGTTTGGTGGTGAGCCCTATGGCTCGCTGGTAGCGGATTATCACTTCGACCACAGCCCGCAGGATATTGAGCTGCTGGGCGAGATGTCCAAGATCGCCGCTGCCGCGCATGCACCGCTGATCACCGGGGCCAAGCCCAGCCTGTTCCAGATGGACAGCTGGTCGGAACTGGCCAACCCGCGTGATCTGACCAAGATCTTCCAGACACCGGAATATGCCGCATGGCGGTCGCTGCGCGACAGTGAAGATGCGAAATATGTCGGTCTGGCAATGCCGCGCTTCTTGGGTCGTCTGCCTTATGGCTCGAAAACCGAACCAGTCGAGGAATTCGCGTTTGAAGAAGACACCAGCGGTGCAGCCAGTGACAAGTATAACTGGGTTAACGCGGCCTATGGCATGGCGGTGAACATCAACCGGTCCTTCAAGGAATATGGCTGGTGCTCGCGTATTCGCGGCGTGGAAAGCGGTGGCACGGTCGAGGGCCTGCCCGCGCATACCTTCCCAACCGACGATGGCGGCGTGGACATGAAGTGCCCGACCGAGATCGCGATTTCGGACCGTCGCGAGGCGGAACTGGCCAAGAACGGCATGATGCCTCTGATCCACCGCAAGAATAGCGATTCGGCGACCTTCATCGGCGCGCAATCGCTGCACAAGCCGGCGGAATATGATGATGCGGATGCAACCGCTAACGCCAACCTGGCTGCGCGCTTGCCCTATCTGTTCGCGACCTGCCGATTCGCGCATTACTTGAAATGCATGGTGCGTGACAAAGTTGGCTCGTTCAAAAGCCGTCAGGATATGGAATCTTGGCTGCAGGGCTGGATCAACCAGTACGTGGACTTCAACGCCGATATCTCGGCCGAAGCAGAAAAAGCACGTAAGCCTTTGGCCTCGGCCGAGGTGGTTGTGGAAGATGTCGAAGGCAATCCAGGCTACTACACGTCCAAATTCTTCCTGCGCCCGCACTATCAGCTGGAAGGCCTGTCGGTCTCTCTGCGTCTCGTATCGAAACTTCCGTCCGAAAAAGCTGGATAAAGGTCAAAAAAAATTGGCGGCATGTGATGTGTTTCACTGCCGCCGTCACGACCCTCCGGTAAACCGGGTTTAGAAACTAGAAAAGAGGAAGGCTAAAATGGAAAACGTATTTGTACAGATGGACTTCCCGGGCGAAGCACGGGAAAAGCAGCACAAAGATTGGATCGCGGTTAAGTCGATCTCGTGGGAGGTTGAGCGGACGCTGGACATGTCCGACATGGGTACCACACAGCGCGGCTATGCCAACGCGAATTTCGGCAAAGTGACCCTGAACACCGAGCTCAGCAAAGCGTCTGCCAAGATCATGACTTATGTTGCGTCGGGCAAGTCGAACTCGGAAATGCTCATCCATATGTGCCGGTCTGGCGATGACGAAAAGAAAGGCATGGAGCCTTATCTGATCATCAAGCTGCGTGACGCAATCGTGGACAGCTACTCGGTAGATGGCGGCGAAGATTCGATCCCGTCGGAAACCTGGACCGTCGCGTATCGCGGCATCTCAGTTAAGTACAAGATCGCCGACTTCAAAACCGGCAAGCTCAGCGACTGCAACGAGTTCCTGTGGAACCTGGAAACTGGCGACGTTAGCTAAGGTTTCAAACGACTACAGGTCCCGGTGGCATGTGCCACCGGGGCTTTTGCACTTTTTCCATCCTGACTGCGCGAGGGTTACATGACGCCGGAAGAGCATCTTAAATCAGGCGATCTGGCGGCCACATTGGCCACTCTGCAAGATAAAGTCCGTGCCAATCCCGCAGACGCCAAGCTGCGGATTTTTCTGTTTCAGCTGCTCTGTGTGATGGGCGACTGGAAACGCGCGATCACCCAGTTGAAACTGAGCGCGGAGATGGATGAAGCGGCCACGATGATGGCCAAAACCTACCGTGAGGCCATCATTTGTGAGGTCTACCGTGAAAAAGTCTTTGCCGGGGAAAAGACCCCAATGATTTTTGGCGAGCCAGAAGAGTGGCTGGCCCATTTGATCGAGGCACAGAAACTGACGGCTGGCGGGCATTTCGACCAGGCCGCCGAACTGCGCGCAAAAGCGTTCGACGCTGCGCCTGCGACATCCGGCACGGTCAATGGTGAAGCGTTCGAATGGATCGCCGATGCCGATATGCGGCTGGGGCCGGTCCTCGAAGTAATCGTGAATGGCCGCTATTTCTGGCTGCCGTTTTCCCAGATCGTGCGGGTCGACATCGAGCCGCCCAGCGACCTGCGTGACGCGGTCTGGACAGCCTGCACGCTGACTGTTGCCAGCGGAGGGGAACTCGCCGCCCTGATCCCAACTCGCTATGCCGGTTCGACCGAGCAGGGCGATGATGCCGCCCGTCTGGCGCGGGCGACCACTTGGGTCGATGCCGGCGGCGAAACCTTTGTCGGGTTGGGCCAGCGTTTGCTGACGACAGATAAGTCCGACATCGCGCTTCTGGACATTCGCGAACTGGTTCTGGACGTGGCGGCCGGGGCCGGGGAAACGGCAGGAGATGGCTGAGAAGACTCTTGCCGAACGCCTGCAACCCTCGCTTCTGGATCGGTTGACAGATGACGCGCCGGATCAGTTGAAAGAGGGGCGGGATTCCCGCGTGATTGACGTCGGGCGCCTGCGCGAGATCATTCAGCGCGATCTGTCCATGTTGCTCAACACCACCGATCAATCCGATCTGATTGATGAGGACGTCTATCCTTACGCCTCCAAGTCTGTCCTGAACTATGGCATCCGCCAGACTTCGGGCTCGTTCTCAACCTTGCGACAGGCCCAGCGCATTCAGAAATCCATCGCGGACTCCATCGAGGTGTTTGAACCTCGGATCGTGAAAGGGTCGGTCGCGGTCGAGCTTCGCTCGGAAAAGCAATCGGGCGAGATGCATGTGGATTATGACATCCGCGCCGTGATGTGGGCGCAGCCCATGCCTTTGGAATTGTATCTGCGCAGCCGGGTCGACGTGACCACCGGCGAAGTCTCGATCGAGCGGAGCTAGGCGCGATGGATACACGTCTGCTGAAACACTACGAAACTGAACTGGCCTTCCTGCGCGAAATGGGGGCCGAGTTTGCTAATGCCTACCCCAAGATCGCCTCGCGCCTAGGGATGGAAGGGATCGAGGTTGTCGACCCTTATGTCGAACGTCTGCTGGAAGGCAGCGCATTTCTGGCGGCTCGGGTTCAGCTGGAACTGGACATGCAGTTCCCGACCTTCACCTCGAACCTGCTCGAGATTGTCTATCCGCATTACCTGGCCCCGACACCGTCGATGATGGTGGCGCAGATGGAGCCCGACATCGGCAACGCGGCGCTGAAAGAAGGCTACCCAATCCCGCGCGGCACCACTTTGCGCGCGCGCCTGGCCGAGGGCGAACAAACTGCGTGTGAGTTCACCACCTCTTCTGACCTGACCCTCTGGCCGATTGAAATCACCGAAGCCGAGTACATTGACGGCCGGGGAGAGCTGGTGGCTGCCGGGGTGGCGCGCGACACCGACGCGCGCGCCGGTATTCGCCTGCGTTTGAACCGTACCGACGGCGAGCCGATGGCCGAGCTGGGTATGGACAGCCTCGTGCTGCATCTGGACACCCAAAGCGGAAAGGCCTGGGCGCTGCATGAGTTGCTGGCCACCCAATGTGTTGGGCTGACGGGGCGTTCGACTAACCGCCGTGCGGACTGGACCACCCGGCTGACGACTGCGGATGTCGTGCCCAAAGGGTTTGACGCGGATGAGGCCCTGTTGCCAACCCCGCGCCAGTCCTTCGACGGCTATCGCCTGCTGCAGGAATACTTTGCGATGCCGGAACGGTTTCTGTTTGTGGAACTGACCGGCTTGCGGCCCGCGCTTGAGAAATCGGCAGGTACGGATGTAGATATTTACATTCTGTTGCAGGACGGGATGCGCGATGTCGCCCCAGCCGTGACCCCTGCGGCCTTTGCCCTGAACGCGGTGCCTGCGGTGAACCTGTTCCACCGCCGCTGCGACCGGGTGCATATCACCCAAATGGACACGCAGCATCATGTCGTTCCGAACCGCACTGCGGGTCTCGACTATGAAATATTTGGGATTGAACGCGTCACCGGTATTCAATCGGATGAAGAGGGGGATATTCCTTTCCGCCCTTTCTATAGCGACACTGACCTGACGGCTGCGGGCGACAATCACTCGGCTTATTACACGATCAAACGCCGGATGCGGCAGCGTAATGAAAAGGAACGGCTGCGGGGCGTGCGGACCTCGTATCTGGGGTCTGAGGTTTACCTGACTTTGGTTGACCGGGCGCAGGCGCCTTATCCCGGATCGTTGGAGCAATTGGCGGTTGAGGCGCTGTGCTCCAACCGCGATTTGCCCCTCTTGCTGGCCGCAGGCGGAGATGACGTCTTTCATCTTCCGGACGGTGGTCCGGTCAAGACAATCCGGACGCCGGTGACACCCACGCGCCCACATGCGACCTTGGCTCAGGGTGATGCTGCGTGGAAGCTGATCAGCCATCTCAGCCTCAATTATCTGTCCATTGCGGGCGACGGGAAAGAAGGCGGGGCGGGCGCTTTACGCGAACTGCTCGGTATCTATGCCCCGCTTGGCAACCGCGTGACCGAGAAACAGCTTGAGGGCGTCGTCTCGGTCTCCAGCCGCCCCATCGTGCGCCGGATGAGCGACGAGGTCCTCAGCACGGCGGTGCGCGGGTTAGAGATCACGCTGGGCTTCGACGAAAGTTTCTACGAAGGCACCAGCGTCTATGTGCTGGGCGCGGTGCTCGAGCGGTTCTTCCGCAAATACACCACGATCAACAGCTTCACGGAAACCGTGCTAAAAACCGAACGACGAGGAGAGATTGCCAGATGGCGACCAGCGGCCGGACTGGGCAGGATCATCTGAGCCTGCTTGCCGCGCTGGCGGCTGATCCTGAAAGGCATCACGTCTTTCAGGCGTTACGGGTGATCGAAGCGCATTATGCGGATGCGCCGCGCCTGGGTGAATCGCGTCGCCCGCGCGAGGATCGCGTGCGTTTGGGGCAGGATGTCTCACTGGCCTTTCCGCCCAACACGCTGACGCGGTTTGAACCGGCGACCGACGGCGCGCCGGGCAAGCTCAACAATCTGTTCTTTGGCTTTTTTGGTCCGCAAGGCCCTCTGCCTCTTCACCTGACTGAGTTCGCCCGCGACCGACAGCGCAACCACCGTGACCCGACCTTTGTGGCCTTTGCCGATATGCTGACTCACCGGATGATGAGCCTGCTCTATCGCGCCTGGGCCGCGGCAGAGCCTGCCCCCAGTTTTGACCGGGGCGATGATCCGTTTGAACAGCGCGTGGCGGCGCTGGCTGGATTCAAGGGTGCGGACTATAGCGACCGCGATGCGATGCCAGACATGCTGCGCCGTTTCTTTGCGGGGCATCTCGGGTCAGGGACGAAAACGGTCGAAGGCTTAATCGCGATCCTGTCGGACTATTTCGGGGTCGAAGCGCACGTGCAGCAGTTCGTCGGCTCGTGGCTAGAGCTGGAGCCGGACGACACATGGCAGCTCGGCTCTCCCGCGCGATTGGGGCAATCCACCAGCATCGGCAACCGCGTCTGGTCGCGCGCGGCCAAGTTCCGCATTCGAATCGGGCCACTGTCGCTGGAAGACTACAAACGCCTGCTGCCCGGCGGCGTTTCTCAGGAACGGATGGAGGCGATCATCCGCACCTATGCCGGTGACACCTTGGATTGGGAGGTCAACCTGGTGCTGGCCGGTGATGAGGTGCCGCGCGCCTCGCTGGGTGGAACGACGCAGCTGGGTCATACCAGCTGGATAAGAACTCGCGATGATCCTGACCAGAACCGCCCGGATGCGGACGATCTGATCCTGTATCCCGGATATGTATCACAAGAATTCGAGGCCGAAGAACTGGCCCATAACGAGAGGTATTGAAGATGACGGAAATCAGCCGCGTATCGCTGTTCGGCAAGCTGAACAAGCTGGGCTATCAGGCCATCGAAGGGGCCACCGTGTTCTGCAAGATGCGGGGCAATCCGTATGTCGAAATCCAACACTGGCTGCATCAGATACTGAACGGCCAGGACAGCGACATTCACCGGATTATCCAGCACTATGATCTGGATCCCGGCAAGATCGCATCGGAACTGACGCGCAGCTTGGATATGCTGCCGCGTGGGGCGTCCTCGATCTCGGACCTGTCCGATCATCTGATGGACGCGATGGAGCGTGGTTGGGTTTGGGGCTCGTTGCTGTATTCCGACAGCAAGGTGCGGACGGGCTATCTGATCCTCGGCATGCTCAAGACGCCTGCGCTGCGGAACATTCTGGCCAGCATGTCGCCGGAACTGGCCAAGATCGGTGCCGATGATCTGGCCGACAGTTTTGGTGAGGCCACCGACGGCTCGCCCGAGGATACGCTGGGCGCGCAGGACGGCTCGAACGTGGGCGGTGGCGCAGAACCCGGCGAGGCCAGTGGCGCAATGGCCCCCGGCGCGATGGGCAAGGGCGAGGCGCTGGAACAGTTCTGCACCGACCTGACCGAACAGGCCCGCAATGGTGAGATTGATCCCATAGTGGGTCGTGATGAGGAAATCCGTCAGATCGTTGACGTTCTGATGCGCCGTCGCCAGAACAACCCGATCCTGACGGGTGAGGCCGGAGTGGGTAAGACCGCCGTGGTCGAAGGCTTTGCCCTGCGGATCGCGCGTGGTGATGTGCCACCGGCGCTGAAGGATGTGCGCCTGCTGGTGCTGGATGTGGGCTTGTTGCAGGCGGGTGCGTCCATGAAGGGGGAGTTCGAAAACCGTCTGCGTCAGGTGATTGACGAAGTGCAGGCCAGCCCGACGCCGATTGTGATGTTTGTCGATGAAACGCACACTCTGGTCGGGGCAGGTGGCGCTGCCGGAACCGGCGACGCGGCCAACCTACTGAAACCGGCGCTGGCGCGTGGCACGCTGCGTACGATCGGCGCAACCACCTGGGCGGAATACAAGAAATACATCGAAAAAGACCCGGCCCTGACCCGGCGCTTCCAGGTCGTGCATGTCGAGGAACCCGACATCCCAAAGGCGGTTTTGATGATGCGCGGTATCGCCTCGATGCTTGAAAAACACCACCGCGTGCAGGTTTTGGACGAAGGGATCGAGGCCGCAGTAACCCTGTCCGCGCGTTACATTCCAGCGCGGCAGTTGCCGGATAAGTCGGTCAGCTTGTTGGATACGGCTTGTGCACGGGTTGCAGTGTCTCAGCATGCGGTTCCTGCCGAGGTCGATGACAGCCAACGCCGGATTGAGGCGCTGACGACAGAGTTGGAGATCATCGAACGCGATGAGACGGCAGGCTATGACGTCGCGGACCGACGCGAGGCCGTGAATGCCGCGAAAGAGGCCGAAGAGGCGCGGCTGCAGGAACTCACCGGGCGGTGGGAGGCCGAGAAGAAGGTCGTCGAAGAAATTCTCGACTTGCGGGCCAAGCTGCGCGCAGGCGGGCAAGAGGTCGAAGGTACCGGTACCGTCGAAGGCGAAGCCGCGACCGAGGAAGCACCGGAGACCGAGGCACAATCCATCGACCGCGCCGCTTTGCTGGCAGACTTGAAGGCCAAGAACGCCGAATTGGAAGAGTTGCAAGGCGATAGCCCGCTGATCCTGCCGATCGTCGACCATCAGGCCGTGGCCAGCGTGGTCGGCGACTGGACCGGCATCCCGGTCGGTCGCATGGTCAAGGACGAAATCGAAACCATTCTGAACCTCGAAGAACGTTTGGCCAAACGGGTCATCGGTCAGGACCACGCGATGAAGATGATCGCCAAGCGGGTTCAGACCAGCCGCGCGGGGCTCGACAACCCCAACAAGCCCATCGGTGTTTTCATGCTGGCGGGCACCAGCGGCGTCGGCAAAACCGAAACTGCTCTGGCGTTGGCCGAGGTTCTGTATGGTGGCGAACAGAACGTCATCACCATCAACATGTCGGAATACCAAGAGGCCCACACCGTCAGCAGCCTGAAAGGCGCCCCTCCGGGCTATGTCGGCTACGGCGAAGGTGGTGTGCTGACCGAAGCGGTGCGGCGCAAGCCATACTCCGTCGTGCTGCTGGATGAGGTCGAAAAAGCCCATCCGGACGTGCATGAGATATTCTTTCAGGTCTTTGACAAGGGCGTCATGGAGGATGGTGAGGGCCGCGTGATCGACTTTAAGAACACGCTGATCTTGCTGACCTCGAATGTCGGCACTGAGATGATCATGGATATGTGCGCGGACCCGGATCTGATGCCCGATCCCGAAGGCATGGCCAAGGCGCTGCGCGATCCGCTGCTGAAGGTGTTCCCACCAGCGCTGTTGGGTCGTTTGGTGACGATTCCCTATTATCCGCTCAGCCCCGAGATGCTGGGCGAGATTACAAAGCTACAACTTGGGCGAATCAAAAAGCGCGTCGAATCTGCTCATGGTGTACCATTCGAATACACCGACGCCGTGGTGGACGAGATCGTCAATCGTTGTCAGGAGCTGGACAGCGGTGGTCGTATGATCGACGCGATCGTGACCAATACAATGCTGCCTGATATATCGGCAGAATTCCTAAAAAGAATGATGGAGGGCGAAGAAGTTTCCAAAGTCGTGATCGACGTCACAGACGGGGACTTCACTTACGGGTTTGATTGAGCGCAACGCATGATGCGTCTGACCGAGAAAGGGGACACTTTATGAAGGCGACTATGACACCGGAACTGGATCAGAAATGGTGGTCCAAGAACAAACCGAAGCTGATGAAGAAAACTGGCCTGGGCGATGCTTTGAAAGCATACCAGGTCGCCGAAGATCAGATGGATTGGGACAAGACTTTGAAAGCCTTGTCCAACGTCAAGCGTAAGGTGGCCGAGGCTGTGAAGCTCGCAGGAAGCAAGCACTCGGATACTGTGACGGTCCTGAAAAAGTACCCCAAGATCATCGACAAGAAAGAAAAGGAACTCGAGGAAAAGAAAAAGGACGCAGCGGCTCGGGCCAAGTCGGCCTCGACCGATGCGCCCAAGCAGAAACTGGGTAAGTCGGTTGTCATCTGGAAGAAGGACCTGGGCACCGAGATTACCAAGAAATACAAGCCCGATTGGCTAAAAGAGCTGAAGGGTTATGCGTTCCAGTTGAAGCTGAACGATGATCTTTTGGATGTTCTGGAAGATGAAGGCGACTATGTCACGCCGCAGCAAATGGTGGATGACGCCAATGCGGTGACCGACAAGCTGGTTGCCTTGATCGCCAAAGAGCTGATGGCGACGGATGCGGCGTTCAAGAAGGCCAGTGATGCAAAGAAACGCGCGGCGTTGATCAAGGGTTTCGACGACAAGTTGGCGACCATCATGAACGGCGCCAAAAAGCACTATGAATCGATCCCGACTAAACGCTGGCTGGCCTTTGTGAAGCGCAAGCAGCAGTACAAGGACTACAAGGTCAAAACCGGCTTCGACATTGCGATTGGCGCATTGGGCGTTGTTGGTGGGGCGGCAGGTGTGGCCGGTGCGGCCGCAACTGGTGGTGCGTCGCTGGCCTTGGGGATCGTCTCTCTGGTGCGTGGCGTTGCGCAACTGGCCGATAAGATCAAGGACGCCGCGCAAGAGGCCGAGAAGGTCGAAAAGAACCTTAAAGGCGATCTCGATACGCTGCTCAAACGGTATCGCACCGCGGAAGGCGAGGCCAAAAAGCAGGTTCAAGGCGGTGCCGAGGTTGGTGCCTCAGTCCTAAAGGGCATCTTGGGCACCGATACGCCGTTCCTGGCCACTCTGCCGAAATGCGACAAGAACTATGGCCTGTGGCAAAACAAAGTCGCCGGGCTTGAAGTTGGTGGGCGCAAACTGTCTCAGGCGATCATGAAAGGTCTGCAGGAATGCGACAAGCTTGAGAAAGCGATGAAACAGGCTGATGCGAAGAAGGCCGGTAAGTATCTGGACAAGCTCAAGAAAGCCCGTGCCTCGCTGCAGAAGGGTCTGGATGGGTGTTCGGATATGATGAAGCGGGTCTCGGACGCGGATAAGAACGCGCCGAACCTCAAGAAGATGCTGGATGCGCTGAATTCGAGCAATCCGAAATACGCGCAGATCTTCGACAAGGTATTCCCGGTTGTCGTCAACCTGACGCTGGCGGGTGCAAATGCCGGGGTTGGTTTCAAGGAAGCGTCGAGCACGCTTGATACGGTCAACACGGCGCTTGGGCTGTTCAACGACATTGCCTCGGAAGGCAAGGATCAGCTGGAAGAAGCGATCGGCTAAGCGGCGGGGCGGCGCCCGTGGCCCAAAGCTACGTGGCGCCGACCTCATCCGGCAGGAACGAAACGGAATATAGGCGCGAAAAAAATGGCAAAGCAGACAGTTACACCTCACAAGTTTTACGTGGTCGATCTCATCCGGTCGAAGCCCAAGCTTCAGTATATTGAGATCCCCAGCTACCGCGTTGACGTCAAATTCGAAGTCACGGCCAAAGGTCCGGTGCCGTCGACCACGCTGAAACGTCTTGAAGCAGCCGGTATGAAAGAGCTGGAGCGCTATGAGACGGTGATCAGTCAGGAGGCGGTCAAGCTCGACAAGAAAGTCGCCGAGCTGATGAAGACGCCGGGTCAGAAATCTCAGGCCGAAGCTGAGAAGATGATCCAGGCCACCAACCAGATGATCAAGAGCGCCTTGCGGTCGGCCGAAGGAGCCGCCCAGGTGGCGATCGAAAAGCAGATCAAGGTTGAGGCGAACAAGGACAAACTGCTGAAAGAAGCACGGGTCAAGACGACGCTGAAGGTGACTGCCGGTGTGATCAAGATCGGCACGGCTGTCACGCGGCTGGTGGCGACCTCAGGCGCGGATGTCATGGCCTACAAGACCATTGTCAAACAGGTCTACGATCTTGGCAAAGAGGTTCAGCAGCAGTTGAAGGGCGAAGAAAAGCTGCGCAAGGATCTGGAAGGCGCCATCCAGAAATATATAAAGCTGCGTGGCACCTCGATCATGCAGGCGGCTGAGCGGCAGGGGATTACCGATACGTCCGGTATCTCGGTCAAGAAACCGATGGAAGCAATCAAGAAGCTGACCGCCAAGGCGCTCGCCATGGGAGATGAGGTCACCAAGGGCCGCGATGCCAAGAAGATCGCCAAGGAAATCGCGGATTTCGCGATCAAGGGCTATCAGGTCTATCAAAAGGACTCGAACAAGAAGCGCGCGCTCTATCGTGAGCATACGACGAAGACGCGCCACAAGGTCGATGATCTGGGCAAGGCCGCTGACAAGCTAATGAAGGCTGCGAAGTCGCAGAAAACCCTGAAAGAGGGCGTCAAGCTGGGGGCTGAATGCATGGCCGTCAAGCGTGAGGCCAGCGCCATGGCCGCCAAGCTCGAGGAACGTCAGAAGTTCCTGGCCGAGATGGAGGCCCTGATGGAAGGCAACGGTCTGAAAGTGGATGACACCACGATTATGGACAAGCTGAAGAAGCTGGACAAGATGACGGTTCTGAAAGAGACCAAGACAATGTTTACCTCGGTCAAAGGGGTCTACAAACTGGTGGACGGAATCAGCGACGTCGTTGGTTAAACACGTAAATCTTCGGGTGCGGATCGCCGTGCCCGACACCCAAAGCAACAGGAGGTGTTGGTGGAACCCGGTATCGAGAAGAGCGAAACGCTCCGCGACACCGTGCGCGAGCTTGTCGAGCGTAAGGCTGTAACCAACACCATTCTTGGTGTGATCATTTTCAACGCGATCACGCTGGGGCTATCAACCTCTCCTTCGGTTCAATCGAGTATTGGCCCGACCCTGGTTGTGATCGACAAGATCGTGCTGGGCATTTTCGTGGCCGAGCTGTTGATGAAATTCTATGCTTACCGGTTCAGCTTCTTCAACAACGCCTGGAACATCTTTGACCTTGTTGTTGTTACGCTGGGATTGCTGCCCAACCGCGACGGGCTGTCCGCGCTGCGTGGGTTGCGGGTCATCCGGGCGATGCGTTTGCTATCGGTCATCCCGCAGATGCGGGCGGTGGTCCAGGCCTTGCTGGACGCGCTACCAGGTATGGGCGCGGTAATCATCATGATCTCAATCGTGTTCTACGTTTTTGCCGTCATGGCGACTCTGATGTACGGCCCGGATTTCCCGGAATGGTTCGGATCCTTGGGCAAATCGCTCTATTCCCTGTTCCAGATCATGACGCTGGAAAGCTGGTCGATGGGCATCGTCCGCCCAGTGATGGAGGTTCATCCCACCGCCTGGATCTTCTTCGTACCCTTCATCGTTATCACTGCCTTCTCGGTTCTGAACCTGTTCATCGGTCTGCTGGTCAACACCATGCAATCCGCAGTGGAGGACGAGTCGGTTGAAGAGTTCTCGCACCTGCGAGAACTGGTGCGCAGTGAGACTGATATCGTAGATGATCGCGTGAAGGAACTGCTGGTCGAGGTTCGCGCCCTGCGGCGCGAAGTAGCCGAGTTGAAAGGTCAAACCGATGGCTGACAGCTCTCAGAAATTCATCGCCCGCAATCGGGCTCCGCGCGTTCAGATTGAATATGATGTGGAGCTTTATGGGGCCGAGAAAAAGGTTCAACTGCCCTTTGTCATGGGCGTGATGAGCGATCTCTCCGGCAAGTCAACGGTCGAAACGCCCGCAGTCTCGGATCGTAAATTCCTTGAAATTGATGTCGACAATTTCGACGACCGTATGAAGGCCATGGCCCCGCGCGTTGAATTTGCCGTGCCCAATACGCTGACGGGCGAGGGTAATCTGGCCGTCGATCTGACATTCGAGAAGATGGCTGATTTCACCCCGGCCCAGATCGCGTCAAAAATCGAGCCTCTGCGCAAACTGCTTGAGGCCCGCACGCAATTGTCGACCTTGATGGCCTATATGGATGGGAAGACTGGGGCCGAGACACTGATCGAAAAAGTGCTGGCCGATCCGGCCCTTCTGGGTGCCCTTGCGGGCAGTTCGCTCCCCGAGCAGGACAATGAGGCCACGTTGGACGCCTTGCGGGATATGATGCCCGAAGATGCCGCAGCCGACAATTCGGTGGAGGATGCGCTTGCGTCCTTGCCCGAGGTTGAGACCGCCGAGGAACAGGATCAATCGGCTGACATCTTGTCCGATCTGGCGGCTGAAGCTCCCGAAGACGCACCTGAAGATACAACCGTCGCAGATGCTTTGTCCTCTTTGCCCAGCTCGGTTGAACCCGAGGCGCCTGTAGATGACAGCGCAGATGTCCTGTCCAATTTGGCGGCCTCCGCACCCGAGGAAACGGCTCAGGATACCTCTCTCACGGACGCTTTGTCTTCGCTGCCTGAAACCGAGGTTACTGAGGTAGCCGACACGTCAGGCGATATTCTCGCGGAGTTGGCCGACGCCGCACCAGCGGATGAGGTTGAAGACACCGCCGCAGATGACATCCTGTCCAGCCTGCCAGATGTCGAGATTACGGCGGAAGAGGACGCGGCCGATGATATCTTGTCCGATCTGGCCAGTTCTGAGCCTGATGATGAGCCCGAGGATACGTCGGTCGCGGATGCTCTGTCTTCTGTTCCAGAGGTTGAGCTGCCCGACGTGTCGGAAGACTCCACGGATGTTCTTGCCGCTCTGGCCGATGCTGCGCCTGAGGCGACCGAGGTTGAGGATGTGACCTCGGATATTTTGTCTGACCTCAGCGATCTGGAAACGGAAGAGGTCGAAGACAGCTCTGTGTCCGATGCCCTCGCGTCTCTGCCGGAAACTGATGTCGCGGATGAGGTTGATGGGTCCGATGACATCCTGTCGGACCTTGCAGATGCTGCCCTGGACATTGAGGTCGAAGAGGACACGCTCGGCGATGTCCTCGCCTCAGTACCCGAGGTTGAGGCCGCGTCTGAGACGGATCAGAGCGATGATATCCTCTCTGAACTGGCCGATCTGGAGCTGGAGGAGACGGAAGAGGACGGCGCACTGGATGCGGCGCTTTCATCGCTTCCGGATGCAGATGAAGAGGCCGAAGAAGATCATTCGGACATTTTGTCAGACCTCGCCGACACTGCCCCTGAGGAGTTGGCCGAGGACGTGGATCTGGATGGTTTGCTGGATGATCTGGCGGAGAAGGCTCCCGATGAAGCTGATGAGCCTGCTGCGGACGACATACTCGCCTCGGTGCCCGAACCGGACCGCACGGATGAGGCGGATTCGTTGGAGGACATTCTTGGTGATCTGGCCAGTGACGATCAACCTGATCCAGAGGCAGAATCGTCCGACCTAGATGATTTGCTTGCCGATCTGGCGGATTCTGCTGACGAGGCACAGCCAGAGGAGGATGTTCTGGATGACATCCTCGGGGATTTGGTGGAACCCGAAGCTGATGAGGTCGACGAAGCCGACGTAGAAAACGTTCTTGCAGATTTGGCCGAAGAGCCTGACGGCGATCTAGATGATCTTTTGAATGACCTCGGGTCGGATGAGGATACATCTGCACCGACGGATGAAGTGGCCGATGACCTGGAAGATCTGCTGGGTGATCTCGAAGAGACGTCAGATGATGCGTCTGACGATTTGGATGCGCTGGAATCCGAGCCGGGCAGTGACGCCGCTTCAGACGATTTGGATGCCTTGCTGGGTGATCTTGAAGGCGACGATGAGACAGAAGATGCGGATACAGATGATGTCGATGCCCTTCTGGCGGACCTTGGCGACGATGTAGAGGATGAAAATACCGGCGCGGACGATCTTGACGCCTTGCTGGGTGATCTTGAAGGCGGTGATGAGACCGAAGATGTGGATACAGATGATCTGGATTCGCTGCTGGCGGACCTTGGCGATGATGTTGAGGATGAGGATGCCGTTGGGGATGATCTGGACGCCTTGCTGAACGACCTAGGGTCAGACGAGGACAGCCCGGCTGAGGAGGGTGCAGCGGACGATCTGGACGCTCTATTGGCGGACCTTGGAGACGATGAAACTGGTTCAGACGACCTTGATGATCTGCTCAACGATTTGGGCGCGGATGAGAATAGCGAGGCATCCTCTGACGAAACAACAGATGATCTGGACGCTCTGCTGGGTGACCTCGATGCGGATGACGCGTCAGGCGAAACCGCGGATCTGAACGACGAGCCGCAATTGGCATTTGGCCGCATGAGCGCAGATCGACCTGACCCGGAACGGCTGAAGCGCACCCGGTTCCGGATCGCGATCTTTGGCGATTTCTCGGGCCGCGCGGCGCGTGGGCAAATCGAGACCGGCGACGCCTTGGCCGCACGTAAGCCGATCATTCTGGATCCCGATACGGTCGAAGAGGTGATCGAGGGGTTCGCAACTGATCTCGTGCTGCCGATCGGCAAGGACGGGGCCGGGATCGAAGTGAAACTGAAAGAGCTGGACGATCTGCATCCCGACGAACTCTATGAAAAGGTCGAGCTGTTCGATGGCCTCTCGGGTCTGAAAAGCCAGCTGAGCGCGGGTGGGACTGCAGATCACGCCGCCAAACAGCTGATCGGTTGGGGGGAAGAGTTCGGGCAGGCGGTTGTGCCGCCACGCAAATCCTCGGGCGGTAACACAGTTCGTGCTGACCTGAAGCTCAGCGATTTTCAGAAGCTGATTGGTGATACGTCGGGAGAGCTGGCGCAGGCCTCACCCGTTGATGACTTGCTGAAACGCGTGGTCGGCCCGCATATTCGCAAACTGCCCAGCCCCGATGTGCAGGCGATGCAAAAGGCCGTGGATGAGGCGCTGAGCGCAGCCATGCGCATGGTTCTGCATCACCCAGAGTTCCAATCCGTCGAAGCACAGTGGCGCAGTCTCGATCTGATTGCGCGCAGCGTCGAGGATGATGATACGCTAGACGTGGTTTTGTATGACGTCTCGGCTGAAGAGATCGCGGCAGATTTGGCCGCCGAGGAAGATCTGGCGAAAACCGGTCTGGTTCGGTTGCTGACCGAAGAGCCGCTGGACGAAGAAAACGGGCGTGGCGGATATTCGGCGCTGATCGGGCTCTATACCTTTGAGGAAACACCACCACATGCGGAACTGCTGGGCCGTATTGGCCGCGTCGCAGCCCATGTGGATGCGCCGTTCGTCAGTGCAATCACCCCGGCCTATCTGGATGTTAAGCTCGAGGATCGCCACCCGCTAGTAGTCGAAGCCTGGGATACTCTGCGCGCGATGCCCGAAGCCGGGCATGTTGGTTTGGCGTCGCCCAGGTTCTTGCTGCGGCGGCCTTACGGAGCGAAGTCCGAGCCGATCTATGAGTTCGATTTTGAGGAATTCACCGAGTCTGAAGGCCTGCGTGGTATGCTTTGGGCCAATCCGGCGGTTCTGGTGACGATCTTGTTGGCGCGGTCCTTCAAGCAAAATGGCAAAGCGATGAATTTGGGCTCGGTCATGAGCCTGGGTGGTATACCGTACCATTTCGTCAATGACCGCTACGGCGATCAGGTGGCGCTGCCGTGTACGGAACGCAATATCACGCTGGCAAAGCACGAACACTCGGTCCAGCGCGGCTATATGCCTGTTCTGTCTGTCAAAGGCCGCGATGAAATCCGGCTTGGCTCGTTCAACTCGGTTGCCGGGCAGGAGATTCTGGGCCCGTGGTCCGGTATGCCCGCGCCTGCTCCGTCGCCAGATGTGCCTGCTGCGCCAGAGGCTGATGAGGATGACGATCGGGATTTGGATCTGGACCTCGACACGGGCGACGACGATGATTTCGACCTCGATCTGGACCTTGGAGATGACGACAGCGGCGATCTTGACGATCTGCTTGCGTCATTTGGCGACGATGATGACGGTGACGATAGTGATGATGAAGATATGGACCCCGAACTTGCTGCACTGCTGAACGATTTGTGACGGCGCGGTGAACGAGAATTGGAAGGAACGGTAAATGGCTGAGAGTCTGCAAAGTAAAGAGTGGCCGCTTCGGATAACGGGGTCGTATAGCTATGGTGAGGATGATCTTGTCATCAGGCGGGCCGTCGTCTCGGAAGAACTGGGAAAACTGACCGAAATTCAGGTCGAATTCCTGTCGGAAAAGACGACGATTGCGTTGGACAAGCTACTGGGCAAGGTGATGACCATCCATCTGGCTGCTGACGGGGCCGAGCGTAAATTCACTGGCACGATCGTGAGGGTGGAGCGGCTGGCGCTGCGCGATGGCTATGTACAGTTTCTGGCCGAATTGCGCCCTTGGTTCTGGCTGCTGACGCAGACCACCGACAGTCGCATCTTTCAGGAAATGACCGCCGTGCAGATCATCGAAAAGATTTTCGGTGAATACGGGCTTACGGATTTCAGAAAAAGCCTGCGCGCCACTTACCAGCAGCGCGAATATTGCGTGCAATATCGCGAAACGGATTTCGACTTTATCTCGCGCCTGATGCAGGAAGAGGGCATCTACTACTATTTCGACTACACAAATGCCAAAGACAAGAATGAGACGCTGGTCATGTGCGACGGACCAAACGCGCATACGCCGATTGCCGGTGACGC
This sequence comes from Ruegeria sp. B10, assembly GCF_056539825.1. NCBI lineage: Bacteria > Pseudomonadati > Pseudomonadota > Alphaproteobacteria > Rhodobacterales > Roseobacteraceae > Ruegeria > Ruegeria sp. B10. Next base: position 91,040 of record NZ_JBQFVP010000009.1, on the reverse strand, counting down.
AAAGGTCGAATTCCGAGGCGGGGATGACTACAGCCAACGTCTTGGTGACTCGGTCACCGAATGGGCCGCGTCCGAGACGATCCGGCCCGGAGTTGTCTCGCTAGGCGATTTTGATTTCGAAAAGCCCAAGGCATCGCTGGATGCGCGGGCCAAAACGCCGACCGGCGCAAAGCACGGGTTCAAGGACAAACTTGAGCTTTACGATATTCCAGGCCACTACAAGGAAACCGGGCCGGGCAATACGCTGGCCAAGGTGCGGATGACGGCCGAGGATGCTCTGTTCGACCGGCGGCGCGGGCGGGCCTCGGTCCGGGCGCTGGAAACCGGGCGCAAGTTCACGCTGAAGGATCATCCCGACAAGGCCGAGAACGCGGAATACCTGATCACCAAGGCGCGGTACTTTCTTCAGACCACCGAAGGTTATGGATTTGCCAAGAACGATAAGGATCTGGACACCGGTGCGCTGGAGTTTCCGGAGGACAGCAATGAGATGTTCATGGTCGAGTTTGAGGCCCAGCCCGGCAAAACCGAATTCAAATCGCTGCGCACGATCCCGTGGCCCGAAATCTCGGGTCTGCACACAGCCATTGTGACCGGCAAGGCCGGTGAGGAAATCTGGACCGACAAATATGGTCGCATCAAGGTTCAGTTCCATTGGGACCGCGAAGGCAAGAAGGACGAAAAGACCACCTGCTGGGTGCGGGTTGTCACCCCTTGGTCGGGTAAGAACTGGGGTATGGTCAGCATCCCCCGGATTGGGCAGGAAGTTGTCATCCAGTTCGAAGAGGGTGATCCGGATCGGCCGATCTGCACAGGCATGCTCTACAATGCCGACACCATGCCACCCTATGCCTTGCCCGCAAACCAGACGCAAACAGGGATCAAGACGCGGTCCTCGAAACAGGGCAGCGCCGAGACGTTCAACGAACTGATGTTCGAGGACAAGAAAGACGCCGAACTGGTGCGCTTTCAAGCGCAGAAGGATCACGAGAAGCTGGTCAAGAATATGTCCACGATTACCATTGGCTATGACAAGCTGGACAAGGGTGGCAATGGCGGTGACGGCTGCCTCAGCCAAGTGGTCAAGAAGAACGTGGATGAGACGATCAAGGAAGGTGACCATACTTTCACCATCGAGAAGGGTAACCAGACGGTCAGCATCAAGACTGACCAGACCGAGACTATCGAGGGCAAGTCCACCCGCACCGTCACAGGCAATCACGCCGAGACGATCAAGGAAGGCGACAAATCCACGACGGTCAAGATGGGTGACATTCAGGTCGATGCCAAAATGGGCAAGATCACAATGACCGCAATGAAGTCGATCGAATTGAAGGTTGGTGGCTCATCGATCAAACTGGACCCGACAAGCATTACGATCAAGAGCACGATGATCAAAGTCCAGGCCAATGCCAAGTTGGATGCAAAAAGTCCGATGACGACGGTCAACGGTGACGCCATGCTGACCCTCAAGGGCGGCCTGACAATGATCAACTAAGGGGGCGACGCGATGACAGACCGTTTTTCCGGAATGACCAAAACGCCCCAGATGCCCGCTGCGCGCATGCTGGCCGATGCCAATGCCCGCCTGAGCGTCAAGCTAGAGGCCCCGGCCAGTGCGCCTTTGGATGTGGTGTTGACTGAATTGGAAGAGAAAGGCGCAGTGATCGATATCCTACGCCTTCTGGGGGTGGCCTTGCCTGCCCGAGAGCGCGTGTGGTGGTCTTGTCTGGCCGCGCGCGACTATATCGGTGAGGCCCCGGACAACAACACGCCCGCACTGGCGGCGTCTGAGGAATGGGTGTTTCGCCCTACGCCTGAAAACCGCGACAAGGCGGGCGCGACGATTGATCTCGCCGAACCAGACGATGAGACGGTAAATTGCGCCATGGGCGTGTTATACTCGGACGGAACCTTGGGTTCGGGTGATCTGGCCAACGTTCCGGCCCCTCTCGGTGCGGCCGAAGTTGTGGCCTTTGCGATGAATGTTGTTGCAATGGACAAACATGAAGAGGATTTTGACTCCTACGTGCAGTTGCTGATTGACCGTGGGGTCGATATTGCTCGGGGTGGAAATGGTAAGCTGGACCGCGAGAACGCCAGCGCTGAGAAAGAGGAGTAAGCATGGGATTCCCGCAAGCACGAATCTTGGATTTGCATGCGTGTACGCTGCCTGCTCCTCCGCCAGCCCCGCCACCGCCAGCTCCGGTGCCGATGCCGATCATGCCGCCCTGCTGTACGACGGTTCTGGTGGGTAAACTGCCCGCGGCGCGTCTGTCAGATATGGCGACACCGGCATTTCCGCACCCGATCATCAAGGGTTCGGCCACCGTCCTGATCGGCAAGCTGCCTGCCGCCCGTGTAACGGATACCTGCGCTTGTGGTGGTCCGATCATCAAGGGCGAGTTTACCGTACTGGTCGGAGGATGAAGACAAACGAATGACGGTCACTTTGAAATTCCAATCCACCGGCGTGGTGCCGGGCGACGGGCGCCCGGTCTCGATGCAGGGGGGCTCTTTGACCGTGGGGCGTGGGCCGGCCAATGACTTGGTTCTGCCTGACCCTGAAAAGACGCTTAGCAAAAGCCATTTCGTGATTGAAGATCACAATGGAAACGTGGTGATTGTTGATCTGTCGACGAACGGAACTTTTCTGAACTACTCGAAAATACCTCTAGGCCGGACACCGACGCCGCTCAACAATGGCGACGTGCTGGTTGCGGGTGGGTACGAGATGGTTGTCGAAATTGGGGCGGACCTGCCCAGTTTCGAAGAATCGATCCCCCAGCCTGCGCAACAGGCGGGGGTGTCTCCGGGTATGTCCCAGAACGCGCCGGATCCGATGGCGTTGCTGGACGATGCCGCTCCAGGCGGGGATTTTCTTGATGATCTTTTGGGCGGTGAAGCCAAAGGGCCCGGGCAGATTTCCACGCCCGACCCGATGGATGAACTGCTGCCGCCCTTGGAGGATGACGATCCGTTCTTTGCAAAGCCCAAGGATGTGCATGCGGATATGGGCGCAAGCGATGCGATGCATAACCCCTCGGCCAGCGACGCGTTTACCGCACCCTCCGCAGGCGGAGCGAACCTGATCCCTGATGACTGGGACGATGATCTGCTTTCGCCCTCGGGCGGCTCTGCCTCGGACCCATTTGCCGCGCCTGAACCGGCGCGTCCGGAACCCACCGCGCCGCCTCCGATCAAGCCAAAGCCGGGCGGGCAGGCCGAGGTAGCTCCGCCCCCCGAACCGGTTGAGGCAGAGAATCCCGTTCCGACCAGCGGTGGCGATCAATCCGCTGCCCGTGCCTTGCTGGAGGCGTTGGAGGTCGACGATCTGCGCATCGACGACGCTGATCTGCCTGCCACAATGGGCCGTATGGGCCGTGTGTTGCGGGTGATGATCACTGGTTTGCGGGAAATCCTGATGACCCGCACATCGATCAAGTCCGAGTTCCGTATCGAACAGACCATGATCAATGCTGGCGGCAACAACCCGTTGAAGTTCTCGATCAGCCCCGAACAGGCGATTGAGGCATTGGTCAAGCCGCGTGTTAAAGGCTACCTAGCCTCGGAAGAGGCGACCGAACAGGCGCTGAACGATATCAAGGCGCATGAGGTCGCGATGGTCACGGGCATGGAGGCCGCTCTCAAGGGCGTTCTGGCCCGGCTGGACCCCGAGGTGCTGGCAGGAAAAATTGAAGGTTCCGGCAAACTTGGGTCACTTTTTAAAGGTAAAAAGGCCCAATACTGGGAAGTTTACGAGAAGATGTATGCCGATATCTCGGATCAGGCAGAGAATGACTTTCACGATCTCTTCAGCCGGGAATTCGCGCGCGCGTATAAAGAACAGCTGGAAAAGCTGAAGTAACGCCCCATCGCGGGCGGCAAGAACAAGGGAGGGCAGCCATTGTCCTGGGACAGCAAGGTGCTTTGGACCGAAGGGTTGTTTTTGCAGCCCCATCACTTCCAGCAGGCGGATCGGTATACCGAGGCGCTGGTGGCTGGTCTCGCTCGCCGGGTCACGCCTTATGCTTGGGGTGTCAGTGCGTTAGAGATCGATGATGAAGTGCTCAAGGTCGGTCAGTTTGCCTTGAAATCCTGCTCGGGGCTGACGCCGGACGGACAGGTATTTCGCGTGCCGCAGGCCGAAGATCACCCGCCTGCGCTGGAAGTGCCCGAGACGATCAAGGATTGTGTGGTTTACCTGACGGTTCCGCAGCGGCGGCAGGGTGCCTCAGAGGTGGATCTGAGCGGGGCTGAGCAATCGGTCAGCCGTCTGCGCCCGGCCGAGCAGGAAATCACCGATGTGATGAGCCAGCAGAAAAAGCCTGTCACGTTGGGTGTAGGCAAACTTCGCTTGCAGTTCGCGCTGGAAGTGGATGATTTGGCGGATAAATTGGCGATCCCGATTGCCAAGATCATCGAAGTGCGTCCGGACAAAGAGATCATTCTGGATCGCGGCTTCATCCCATCGGTGCTGGACGTGCGCGCCGCTGCAGCGTTGGCGGGTTTCATGAATGAGCTTGAGGGGATGCTGTCGCACCGCATGCAGGCCTTGGCAGGGCGTCTTTCGGATGGCGGGCCAGCCAAAGGGGCTGCCGAGATTTCGGACTTCCTGCTGTTGATGACCATCAACCGCAACCTGCCCTTGGTGCGCCATTTCGCCAATATCGAAAACGTGCATCCCGAACATGTCTACCGTGTCTGCGCCGCGCTCGCCGGTGAGCTGGCGACCTTCATGAGTACCGAGAAAGAGGCCGTGCAATTCCCGGCCTACCAGCATGACGACCTGACCGCCTCGTTTGCGCCAGTCATTCGGACCCTGCGACAGTATCTGAGTTCCGTGTTGGAGCAGACAGCGGTCTCAATCCCGCTGGAGGCGCGGAAATATGGCATCAGCGTGGGCGTGATTGCCGACCGCAAGCTTATCGGCAACGCCGGTTTCGTGCTGGCCGTGAATGCGGATATCCCGGCTGAGGACGTACGCCGTCATTTCGCCGGGCAAGCCAAAACCGGACCGGTTGAGGAAATCCGTCAGTTAGTGAACTCGGCGCTTCCCGGTATCACTTTGCGCCCGTTGCCGGTTGCCCCGCGGCAGATTCCATATCACTCCGGTGTCGTCTATTTCGAACTGGATGCCGCCAGCCCATACTGGGGCAAGATGACCACCTCGGGTGGGATCGCGGTTCATGTATCGGGGCAATATCCGGGACTTGAGATGGAGCTGTGGGCGATCCGCAACCAATAAGAGTGAACGTGATCACTGGCGGTGCCAAAACAATTTGATAGGGCTTGATATGTGGGTCACACTCGTGACGCGGAAGCCTTAGGGGAACAGGTCAAAGAATGTCCGACAAAGATCCATTTGCCGAACCGGACGACACCGACAAGACGGTCATTCGCCCCAATCCCGGTGGGCGACGTCAGGCGGGTGGAATGCCGCAACAACCGGCTCCGCAGCAACCGGCCGGATACCCGGATCCGATGCAAGCGCCACAGCCCGAGCCCGTGGGGCAACCTGCGCCGGGCGGCGCCGGCTATGGTGTGCCTCAATCCCAGACGCCCCAATCCCGGCCTGCGTCGGGCGGAGAAGAGGTTGCGACTACGGGTATGAACCGGCTGAACGCCTGCGCGGCATCGCTGTTTTCGTTGATCAGCCGTATTCGCAATCGCGCGCAGCATATGGATCCGGACAAGCTGCGCCAAAGCGTTGTGGCCGAGGTGCGCGCGTTTGAAAATGCCGCTTTGCAGGCAGGCATTGCGGCACAGACCGTTAAGATCGCACGCTATGCTTTGTGCGCGACTTTGGACGACGTTGTTTTGAATACACCGTGGGGTGGCCAATCCAGTTGGGCGACCCAGTCGCTGGTCGGCACCTTCCATCGAGAGACCGTCGGCGGTGACCGCTTCTATGACCTGCTGGCACGTCTCGAACAGGACCCGGCCAACAATATTGAGCTTCTGGAGTTCGTCTACATGTGCCTTTCGCTTGGGTTCGAGGGGCGTTTGCGCGTTGAACAGGGCGGCGCGGACAAGCACATGCAGATCCGTCAGGGTCTGGCGCGGATCATTCGCGCTCAACGAGGTGACGTGGAACGTGACCTCGCCCCGCATTGGGAAGGGGTCGACAAACCCTACCGCGCACTCAGCCTTTGGAAGCCGGTCTGGATCGCTGTTGGGGTGACCGCGCTGCTGCTGCTGGTCGAATTTGGCGGGTTGTCTTATCTGCTGTCCAACAAGACGGAAAACCTTGTGGGACAAATGTCGGTGATTGATGCTGGCCGGGTGACAGAGCTGCAGCGCCGCGCGCCGCCGCCACCGCCGCCACCGCCGCAAGCCCAGCCGCAGGTCGAAAAGGTCGTTGCTTTCCTCCAGCCCGAGATCGACGAAGGGCTGGTTGAGGTTTTTGAGAAGGGCAACACGCTGATTATCCGGATCAAGGGATCTGGCATGTTCGGGTCGGGTTCGGATCATCTGCAGGACAAATTCAAGGAGCCGGTGCGCCGCGTGGCTGTTGCGTTGGACGGCGAACCCGGAGGGGTCATCGTGACAGGACACTCAGACAATGTGCCGATCCGCTCATCGCGCTTTCCGTCCAACCTCGCTCTGTCTCTGGCACGGGCTAAATCAGTGATGAACCAGATGGCGGGTGAGATTTCCGATCCCGACCGCCTAAGCGCCGAAGGCCGCGCCGATAGCGAACCGATTGCCGACAACTCGACCCGCGAAGGCCGGGCCACGAACCGCCGGATCGAAGTCCTGCTGGTTCAGGAGGAGAACTGATGATCCGCCGCGTTTTAAGATATGTTTTCATGTCGATCTACACCGTGCTGTTCTTCACGGCGACGGTACTGGCTGGGTGTCTGTACTATTTCGGCCCGTGGATCGGCTCGGATGAGTGGCGGCCACTGGACGGGGTCGGAACTCGCCTAATCTGGTGCGGGGTGATCTATCTGGTCTTCTTCCTGATCGGTCTAACCATTTTCTTGCTGCGTCGACGTCGCGAAAAGAAACTGACGGAAGAGATCACTGAATCCGTCGCCGATGGCGGCGATATGATCGACAGCGAGATTTCCGAGCTGCGTGGCAAACTGAAAACCGCGATGGCGGCTTTGCGCAAGTCCAAGAACGGGCGGCGCCATCTGAATGAGCTGCCCTGGTACGTCATGATCGGCCCTCCGGGGGCTGGTAAAACGACAGCGATTGTGAACTCGGGCCTGAACTTCCCGCTGGCCGATGAGCTAGGCAAGACTGCGATTGGCGGTGTCGGCGGTACGCGGAACTGTGACTGGTGGTTCACCGAGAACGCCGTTTTGATAGACACAGCCGGGCGCTACACCACGCAGGAAAGCGACGCCGAGGTCGACAATGCGGCCTGGATCGGGTTCCTGAACCTGCTCAAGAAATACCGCAAAAGGCAGCCGATCAATGGTGCGATGATTGCGATTTCGCTGTCTGACCTGTCTTTGCAGGATGAGGTCACGCAAAAGGAACACGCCAAAGCCGTCCGTCGCAGGCTGGAAGAGTTGCGCGAAAAATTGGGCGTGCGGTTCCCGGTTTATATTCTGTTCACCAAGGCCGACCTAATCGCAGGTTTTGCCGAATTCCACGACAATCTGGGCAAAGAAGACCGCGAGCAGGTCTGGGGCTTTACTCTGCCACTGGACAAATCGCGCAGCGAGCAATCTCCGGTTGCGGCTTTTGATGAGGAGTTCGCCCTACTTCTGGGTCGTCTGAATTCGCAGTCCTTGGAGCGGATGCAGACCGAGACAGACCCGCAGCGTCGGGCGCTAATTGCGGGTTTCCCGATGCAGGTCGCCTCGGTACGCAAAGTCGCACACGAGTTTCTGACCGAGGTGTTTCAGGACAGCCGCTATCAGCATCGCCACATGCTGCGCGGGGTGTATTTCACCTCCGGCACGCAGGAAGGCACGCCGATTGACCGTTTGATGCTGGGCATGGCGCGGACCTTTGGGATCGGTCGTCAGGCTATCGGCTCGGGGCAGGGGTCGGGTCGCTCCTATTTCCTGACGCGCCTGTTCGATCAGGTGATCTTCCGCGAGGCTGGTCTGGTCAGCGCCGATGACAAGGTGGAAAAGCGCTACAAGATCACCAAATGGGCCTCGATTGCCGCGACTGTCATTGCCGCCGTCACGGTCGGGGCTTTGCTGGTGCGCAGCTTCATGGGCAATACCGACCTGATAGCCGAGGCGCAGGAGGGTGTCTCGGCCTATCAGGCCGCCGCCGCCACCTTGCCGCCCAGCCCCGTTGGCGACACCGATCTGGTTCCGGTCGTGCAAGCGTTGAACACGCTGCGCGACCTGCCGGCCAACCCGACGCTGTCGGATCCTGAACCTGAAACACGTCTTACCTACGGTCTCTATCAGGGCGACGTTATCGGCACACAGGCGGCGCAAACCTATCGCGCGGCGTTGAACCAGCGCCTGTTGCCGCGTCTTCTGCTGCGTCTGGAAGAGCAGATGAGCGCCAACATCAATAACCCTGATGTGCTCTATGAGGCGCTGAAGGTCTATCTGATGCTGGGTCTGCAGGGGCCGATGAACCAGGATTTGGTCAAGGAATGGATGAACATTGATTGGAGCGTGTCCTTCCCCGGCCCATCGCGTGAGGAATTCCGTGCGGATCTGAACGATCACCTCGACGCCATGCTGAGCCAACCGATGCAAGAGATCGCCCTGAATGGTCCGATGGTGGATCAGATTCAGGGTATCCTGTCGGAACTCCCACTGGCGCAGCGTGTCTATAACGGCATCGTCTCCAGCCCCGCGGCCACAGCGCTGCCGGAGTGGCGCATCACCGAAGTGGGCGGCCCCGCTGTTGGTCGCGTTCTGGTGCGGTCCTCCGGGAAACCTCTGAACGACGGGATTGAAGGTATTTTCACCTATAATGGCTTCAATAACGTCTTCCTTGGTGAGGCGATTGGCGTCGCCAAACGCGTGCAGAAGGAAAGCTGGGTTCTGGGACCCCGAGGTGAGGCTGAACAGACCGAGCAGGCTCTTGCTGCCCTCAGCCGTGATGTTCTTGACCTCTACTACAACGACTACATCGCCCGCTATGATGCGATGCTGGGCGATATCGACATCGTGCCGATGGAAAGCCTCAGCCACGCGGTTGAGGTCACCAATGTGCTGTCAGGTCCGACTTCGCCTATCGTGAATGTCCTGAATTCGATCTCGGATGAGACGAAATTGACCGAAAACCGGTCAATTCTCTCGGGCAACGATGCGATCAGCGAAGGCGTTTCCGGGGCCGCCGCGATTGAGTTGCAGTCGGCCACCTCAGCGCAGACACAGATCCTGTTGGAAGCCTTGGCCAAAACCAGTGGTGTCAATGCCGGCGAACCCGTGCAAGAGCCGGGGCAGTATGTCGAGGACCGCTTCGATTGGTTGCATCAATTGGTTGAGCGGCAAGAGGGGCAACCTTCGCAACTGGACATGCTGATGGGGTCGCTGACAAGCGTATATCAGGAGCTGAACAAAATGTCGTTCAGCGGAGTCTCGGGTGGCGAAACCGGGCAGGCTCTGCAGCAGTTCCAGCAAGAGGCCGCCCGTATTCCCGGCCCGATGGAACGCTGGGCCCTGCAGATCATCGACGGCTCGTCCGGGATCACCTCGGATAGCACCCGCTCGTCCATCAACGCGCGGTGGCAATCGACGGTTCTGCCGTTCTGCGAGCAGGTCGTCGGGGATCGCTATCCGTTCAACCGCCGCTCGGGCGCGGATGTCGCGATGGGTGACTTTGGCAAGTTGTTCGGCCCGCAAGGTCTGATCGACTCGTTCTTCAATGAAAACCTCGCCAAACATGTTGATATGCGCACGCGTCCATGGTCGTGGAAGTCCGGGGTCAATGCGACCGATCTGGGCATCAGTCAGGCGGTTCTGACCCAGTTCCAGAACGCAGCCGAGATCAAGGAGGCTTTCTTTGCTGCAGGTCCGCAGCCGCAAATCCAGTTCCAGATCATGCCCGAGGCGCTGGATCCCAAGGCCAAAGGCGTCAAGCTTGAGATTGATGGCCAAGTGCTGGAGTTCAAACATCGCGGCGGTTTGCCCTCACCCCTTGCGGTGACATGGCCGGGATCGGTTGGGCTGGCGCGCGTCAGTTTTGAGCCGGAAAAGCGCAATATCGAAAGCGTTCTGTCCAAGGACGGCCCCTGGGCTTGGTTCCGCCTGCTGGACGCGGCCGAGGTAAGGCGCACCAATGTGTCTGATCGCAAGAAGGTGATCTTCAATGTCGGTGGGCGCATCGCAATCTTTCAGTTGCAGTCAGGTTCGGTCATCAACCCCTTCGCTTTGCCCGCGCTGCAGAAATTCAGCTGCCCCAAGTCGTTCTGATGCAGACTGGCGGGTTTGGTGCATTCGGCAAGATGCCCTCGGTCGGAGACTTCTTCCGACTTGGGGTGTCGCAGGCGTTTGTACAGCCGTGGGATGAGTGGATTCAGCGCAGCATGTTGGCTGCGTCAGAAGCTTTGGGTGAGGCATGGGATTCCCACTACATGTCTGCTCCGATCTGGCGGTTTTGCCTTTCGCCGGGGCTGGCTGGCCCGCAGAAAATGCTGGGGGTTTTGATGCCTTCGGTGGATCGGGTCGGACGGCGGTTTCCTTTGACCCTGGTCGCGGGGGTCTCGAACGAAGGGTCCGCCGCGTTGGCGCATTTCCGGGCGGCTGAGGTCTACCGACAGCTTGAAGATCTGGCGCTTGCCGCGCTCGAAGACGACATGACCCGCGACAAGCTGGCCGAAGGTCTGGCCGCTTTGCCAGCCCCAACGCAGCAACCGACGGCGCCTGTGCGCGCGCATGGGAACACGATGGTGCTGACCCGCGGGGAAGTCTCCGACAGCTTGTTGCCTGATCTGGCGGCGGGCTTGATGTCGCAAAGATATCGCACCCCAAGCGTTTGGAGCACTGAAATCGGCGGCGTCCCCCGAATGATGATCTGCGAAGGTTTACCGGATGGGGCAAACATGCAAGGCTTGTTCAACTTACACGCCGCATTGTGGACCGAGGCACGACCAATATGAATTCAAGTCACCGCGTTCGGTACAGTGCACGCAGCCATGTGGGCCTAAGGCGTAAGGTCAACGAAGACGCGGTGCTAGCGCTGCCCGAGGAAAGCCTCTGGTTGGTGGCTGATGGGATGGGCGGGCATGACGCGGGAGACTATGCCAGTCGATTGGTCGCGGATATGGTTGCCGCAATCCCGCCCGGTTTGGCCCCAGCAGATAGGTTGACCGCATTGCGGGACGCAATCCAGCGCGCCCATGCCGTGATCCGACAAGAGGCAGATGCCCGAGGTGGCGGCACGATTGGTACGACGGTTGCGTGCATGATGCTGGCCAATGGGCACTTTGTCGGGCTTTGGGCTGGGGATAGCCGTATTTATCTGCTGCGTGAGGGCAAGATCCAGATGCTTAGCACCGATCACTCGGTCGTGGCGGATCTGGTTCTGGCCGGTCAGATGAGTTGGGACGAGGCAGAGCAGCACCCTCAATCCAATGCGATCACACGGGCCGTGGGCGTTGGGGATGTTCTTGAATTGGACAAAGTCCGTGGCGAAGTGCAGTCGGGCGATCGTTTTCTGATCTGCTCAGACGGCCTTAGTAAATACGCGACCTTCCCGATGCTGGAAAAAGCACTGTCGGATATGCCGATCGAGACCGTCTCGGATCACTTGATACAGGTCGCGCTGGATGGAGGCGGGGCCGACAACATTACCGTGATTGTCGTCGACATCCTTTAACTTCACATTTTGACGCAGGAACGCCGCCGGAGCCTATTGCTCCAGCGTTGTCAGAATGCGGCTGTCCAGAGATAGAATTTGCGTTTCAACATTGCGGTCCTGCTCGCGCAGGGCCTCGGCATAACCTGCAGCGGATTCCGCGGTTGGGCGTATGGTACTGAACAGTTGATTGTCGGTATGCAGAACGATCACCTTGCTTTTCCCCAACGCGGTGTCATCGACCTTAAAGGCGATGCCGCCATTGTCTTGGCTTTCATCAATCGAATAGGCCACACGGACGGAGATCGGCCCGGACTCTCCGTCGCGCAGAGAGGCGATATCGTTGTCTTGGCGGGTGACGTTGGGCAGCAAGTGGAACACATTGCCTGACACATCCAAGACCGAGACGGACAGGTACCCATCCTGAACATCATCGGGCAGGTCGACATCAATGACCGGGTTTTGCCCGACAATGAAGTCGCCGGTCGGATTGGGGGCGTTGCCTTGCTCTCCGTTGAAGAACGCGATGGAGATATCACTGGTAGGTGCCGAGGGCAGGAAATTCTCGATCAGACACAGGGTCGGGTTCAGCAGCGTGACCTGCTCAAGATCGATAGGGCGTGAACCAGCGAGGGCTGTCAGCGCGGTGTCCAACCCGACCAAACTGTCCCTTGAGGCCAGCGTTCCGTCAACCTTGATCGGTGTTTCGGGGCCGTAGCCCGTGCTGGGTGCGTCGATCAGTTTTAACGCGCCGCAATCAGCTAGGCCGGACAGGATGGGTCGGACCTCATCTGCGGACAGGAACAGCGATTCCAACTCGATATCTGCGGTGCCTTGTAGCCCGTCGGGCAGACCGGCGGAGTAGAGCTGCTCTAGCTCGGCATGCAGGGCCTGATTGGTGGTTTGTCCGGTCAGCCGGGCCTCATTGCCTTCGACCACGAAATGCCACTCGTCCAGATCCATGGCGGCGTCGATGACGCCAGTCACCGCTGTTCCCCAGGTGTCGGAAATGTCGCCCGAGGCCAATGTGAGATCAACGTCGCCCCCTTCGGATGTGATCTCGCCGGTCATGGCGTCCCGCACGGTCTCGGACGGAACAAAGCCTACGGCACGCGGAGCCTGACCGGGTCGTTTATCTGCCACCAGAGTATAGGGCGATACGGTCGGGTATTGCGGTGCAAGGAAGCTGTCAAACAGACCGCCGAAATATCCGCCTGCGCCAATGCCAACGACCGCAAGCACGCCAACTGCGGCAACTACGCCTCCGCGCGAGGATTTAGCAGGCTCAGCTTTAGCAGGGGTGGCCTTGGGTTTCGGGTCCGGTTTCGCAACCGGGGCGGCGGATGGTGCGGTTGCGGGAGCCGCGCGCGGAGCGATCACGGTCGCATCGTCCAGATCGTCATGAGACGCGGCCGATCCATTCCGGGCCGCCGCCAGAGCGCGGAGGACATCTCCGGCGCTCTGATACCGATCGTCCGGGTTCGGAGCCGTCATCTTGTCGAGGATCGACTTCAGCGGTTCCGGTACGTCCTGAGTGTTCAGCGGCTCTTTCTTGTTTTCGACCACTTCCAGCAGGTTGCGCCCGGCATCGGCTTTTTGCCCCCGGAAATTGGCCAGCAGCAAGGCACCCAATGAATAGATGTCGGTGCGCTGATCGGTTTTGCCCGAAAGCTGCTCCGGCGCGGCATAGGCGTATTTCCCGGCAAACTCACCGCCTACAATTGTTTCGGCCCCGGGGTTTGTGTCCTTGGCGATGCCGAAATCAATGATAACGGCCTGCGCCGGGTCGCCATCGCGCAGGATGATATTGTCAGGGCTTAGATCACGGTGGACGATGTTGCGGGCATGTGCGGCCTCAAGCCCCTCGCAGACCCGTTTGCACACAGTCAGCACGTCGCCCGCCGACATAGGCCCAGCCTTGAGTTTCTGGTCGAGGCCCGGCCCGTCCACATAATCCATCACCAGATAGACATGCCCGTCGGCGGTTCGGTTGTTTTCAGAATAGCGGACAACCGCGTCGTGGCGGATGTCGCGGATTTCTTCTTCGCGGGTCAGCAGGACCAGATAGTCATCATTGCTGGAAAACTCCGCTTTCAGAACCTTCAAAGCGGCAAGCCGCCCCGAAATCTCGGAGCGGGCTCGATAAACGTCAGAAGTACCGCCCCGCCCAAGTATCGCTTCGATCCGATAGGTATTGTTCACCAGATCGCCCGGCTGAAACAGGTCGCCTGCGCGGGAGTCCGTCATGCTGTCCTCGGTTTAGTTAGAGTGGTGGTGTAATCAGCCGAGGGCCTGGAATTCAACGCGACGGTTTTCGTCGGCGCGCGGATTGTCCTTGTTCAGAGGTTCGGCTTCGCCCACGCCCAGTACCTCAAGCCGCTGTTCCGAGATACCGCAATCTCCGACGAGGAAGCGCTTGACCTCTTTGGCGCGCAGCAGCGACAGGTTCTGGTTGTATTCGGCGGAGCCTGCACTGTCGGTATGGCCGATGATTTGGAAGACGTTCACATCCACGTTCTTCATCGCTTGACACAGCGACGAAAGCTTGGGCTTTTCATCCTCACGCAGCGCGGCAGAGGCGAAATCGAAACGGATCTGGATATTGACCTGATCCTCGCTTGCGACCGGCTGGTATTCCGTCGGTGCAGCGGCGACGGTGGTTTCAGCTTCGGCCTCAGCCGTTTCGCCGGAATTCGACGGCACGATGACAAGGCCGCGCGTCTTCTGCTTGTTGAACGCGTCGGTGATTTCGTCTGCCGTCAACTCGCCTGACTGCGCCAGAGCAAACTGAGCGGTACACAGGACGGCGAATGCCGAGGTCCCGATGAACTTCCATGATGCAAATGCGGACATAACCCTAACCTTTCCGTGTTTGAGGGGAAGATTAGCCCCCCACCAGACGACCGACAATGAAGAATGTCACACAAGCGCTGGACATTTTTAGGTCAATAGCGTGACATCACGCGTCCAGCCTTTTAAGTTCATCTTATAAGGTGGCAGAATACAGGAAACATCAGGCAAATGCGCATCGTTCCGGCGATCATTCTGGGAGTGGCCATCATACTGGCTCCGATCATCTGGTACGTCTTTCCTTTGGTCGTCCCACTTGACGAGAATTTCGAAGGTCCCGCCATCGACTCAGGCGCCCGGATCGAGATTGAGATGCTCAGCCAGCAGCTGGATGATATGCGCGAACAGGTCGAACGGCTTTCGCTTGAGGTGTCACGCACCCAGAATGGTGCCGGGATCGTCCCGCAAGACAATTCGGCGGCGGATGACTATGGGTTTGACCGCTCGTCACCCAATGAGATCATTGACGCCTATGCGCAGGTCGTCCTGATCGCCAACCGCAACAAGGTGAACCGGGAGCTGGACTTGGCCGGGTCGTCCTTCTTGCGCGAAACATTCGGCCTGCCGCGCGAGGATCTGACGGATGAATGTCAGTCGATGACCAACCCGCGGCTTGAGGAGCTATTGGTGCTGGAAGAGGTCGGGCCGGTTCGGGTGCGGATGCTAAAACCTGCGGTTGATTCACTGCGGGCTGTATTCGATAACATTCAACGCACCGACCCCGACCTTTATGCGCGTATCAATACGGCCGGTTCGTTGTGTGTGCGCCGTATTCGCGGGGCGACGTCTTCGGCTTCGGCCCATGCTTACGGTCTTGCGGTCGACCTGAATATCGACGGTGTTCTGGATACGCTGGGCGACGGAAAAACCCAGTTGGGTCTGACTATTCTGGCCGATTTCTTCCGCGAGGAAGGCTGGGTATGGGGTGCAGCCTGGGGCCGTGAGGACTCCATGCATTTCGAGGTCAGCCGTAACAAGATCGAAGAGTGGCTTGAGGCCGGGATGCTCTGACTGCGCTTCTCTTGCGGTTTGTGAAGTCCGTCACAGACGCGTTGGGGTGCAAAGTAAATAAAGTGTTATCTATTCCAAAGGGGGCTGCGGAATGTTGAGAACGACCTTGCCATGGTCCCTTCGATGGGATTTCCTCGATACGTTTCTGGCTCATTGGTTCGGGCCGGTACGGGTAAAGGGTGTTTTTCTGGCATGACGCGGATCTGTCGTTTTCTGGTTTTGGCTTCCTGCGTCGCGATCGCGTCGACTGTGTTTTCCACGGTGGCGCAGGCGCAAAGCGCGTCGAACCTTGCCCCTTCCACCTTTCAGCCTCAGAACCAACGCAGCACCGGGCCTGTGACCGTAGCGCGCGATCCGGGCGCGCCGGTGCCCGAAGGCGCAGACAGGCTGTTTGTGACCGTTGGTCAGGTGCGGATCGAAGATGGTCTGCCTCAGATGGAGGCGGCAAATACGGCTTTCATTGAGCGCCTGACCGGCAAGCGCGTAGCCGTGTCCGAGATTTTCGCCGCCACCAACCGATTGGAAAGCGCCTATACCAACGCTGGTTTTGTGCTTAGCCGAGTGGTCCTGCCGCAGCAGACCCTGCGCGATGGGGGCACGTTGCGCATCGTCGTTATTGACGGGTTCATCGAACGCATTGATGCCGAGAAAGTGCCTCAGCAGGCGCGTGAGCGGGTGGTGATGATTACCAAACCTCTGATCGGCAAAAGGGGCATCAAACTGCAACAGATCGAACGTGCGCTACTGCTGGCCGGAGATACGTTTGGCGTGCGACTGGCCTCGACCCTGTCGGCGGGCGATGCGCGGGGCGGTACCATTTTGACGCTGGATGGTGAGTTTAAAGAGATCACCGGCTCTTACGGCTTTGACAATACGCTGTCGGATGAGCTTGGGCCGGGAAACCTGAACCTCGGCCTTGAGGTCAACGGCGCGCTGGAGATGGGAGAGACCTTCTATTTCCGCTTCGGCGGTTCGCCCAAACGGTTCTTCTCAAGCGATGCGCAGTACCGAATTGCGGCGGCGGGGACGGTTTTTCCGATCGGTTACGATGGGATGACGTTCAACGCCGAATACACGCTGAGTGAGGCGCAACCGGATGCGGAGCTGGTGCCAAATACCAGCAAATTCGAGCGATTTTCCCTGCGTCTCTACTATCCTTGGGTGCGCACACGGCGTCACAATCTGTCGTCGCAACTGATCCTGGACCGGATCAGCGACTCGCAGGATTTGATTGCCAGCTCAGGGTCGCTACCGGTTTATGATGACGATCTCAGTGTCTTGCGGGCAACGCTGGATGCAAGCTGGACCTATGACAATGGCGCGTTTCTGTCTGCCGGGGCTGTTCTGTCGCGCGGGTTGGATGCGTTCGGAGCCAGCACCTCGGTCGGGGCGGGGGATACGCCCTTGTCACGGCAAGGCGCCAGCGCGCAATTCACCAAGCTTGTTCTGTCGGCGCAGTACCAGCGCCCGTTGAATGCCAATTGGTCCGTGAACGTGAATGGCCGGATTCAATCCAGCTTTGGCGATCCGCTGGTGACCTCGGAACAGTTCAGTATTGCCAGCTCCAGTGAGCTATCGACCTTCGACGCGGGCGACCTGCGCGGAGATGACGGCTGGGTCGCCCGGGCCGAGCTTGGCCGGTCACAACAGACGCAAGTGGCCGGCTTTCCGATCCTTTTCAAGCCCTATGTTTTTGGGGCTTACGGCGTGTTAGGTTTAGAACAACCCACTGTTCTGGAACAAGGCACAACCCGGGCATATGCCTACGGTCTGGGCTTTGATGTGTTTACGATTGAGGACTCGACCTATCGGTCCGGGTCAGTACGAGTGGAATATGGGAGGGGGGAACGTGATGACCTCGGGGAAGATGGAAACCGGTTCAGTATCACTGCCAGCCGCCGCTTCTGAAGGTAGCGCAGCCATGACAGTCTCACGCCGCATTCTTCTGTCGGCCTCGGCCGTGCTATGGGGCACGACCGCGCTGGCGCAATCCCTCCCGACCGGAGGGACGGTGGCTGCGGGTGATGTCGCGATCAGCCAACCCAGCGGAAATCAGTTGAACATCACGCAGGGGTCGAATGCGGCCATCGTGAATTGGAACGGGTTTTCGATTGGCTCCGGCTCGACCGTGAATATCAATCAGCCGGGAGCGCAAAGCGTGATCCTGAACCGGGTCACAGGCAATACGACCAGTCAGATCCACGGTCAGCTGAACGCCAACGGGCAGGTGCATCTGGTCAACCCGAACGGCATTTTCATCGGTCCGAATGGCCATGTGAATACTGGGGGATTTGTGGCCTCGACCCTGAACATCTCGGACGATGACTTTCTGAACGGCCGCTATCACTATAACGGCAACGGGGCCTCGGCCGGGGTCGAGAACGCCGGTACGATTCAGGTTGTCCCCGGCGGTTATGCGGCCCTGATCGGCGGCAAAGTGTCAAACTCGGGTGTGATCCGTGTGCCAATGGGCAAAGTGGGACTTGGCGCAGGTGAGCAAGTCACGCTCGACGTGTCCGGTGATGGGTTTCTACAGGTTGCAGTTCCCTCGAACAGCGATGACGCCGCGATGGAGGCTCTGGTCACCAATTCGGGCCGGATCGAGGCGGATGGCGGAGTCGTTCACCTCAAGGCTGCCAGCGCTCGTGATGCGGCGCGTCGGGTCGTGAATATGTCTGGAGTGATCGAGGCGCGCTCGGTCGGTGGTGTGTCCGGAGCAGTTGTTCTGGGCGGCAGCGGCGGGGCCGTGCAGGTTTCGGGCCGCATTGATACCTCGGCGCGGGTGACATTGGTCGAGGCCTCTCCGCGCCCGGTGGCTCGAGATCAGAACGGTGGGTCGATCACGATTACCGGTGAAGCCATCGAATTGGCAGGTGCGGCTCTGAGCGCAGACGGTGCGGGCACTGGAAATGGCGGAGAGATCCGCGTTGGTGGTGACCTGCAAGGGGGCGGTGATCTGCAGCGGGCAAGCACCACGCTGGTCGACAGCGCAACGGTAATCAGCGCCAATGGCGGAGATCAGGGCGATGGCGGTCTGATAGTCGTCTGGTCGGATGACTACACATCGTTCTCGGGCTTCAACTCGGCCCGTGGGGGCGATCTGGCCGGAGATGGCGGTTTCGTCGAAGTGTCGGGCAAACTGGCCCTGAATTACGATGGCCTGACCGATACGCGGGCACCGTTTGGTGCGTATGGCACGCTGCTGCTGGACCCCACGAACATTACGGTGTCTGACACGGCAACGGGTCCGGGTTCGGTCACGCCGGGTACAATTGAAACGAACCTTGGCTTCGGTAACGTCACTCTGACGACTGCGGGAAGTGGCACTCTGCAGCCGGATGGAGACCCTATCGACCTTGGTGGCGATGATTCACAAGTTGGCACGATCACCGTCGACGATCCGATCACGTGGGGCAACGGCTCTCGGTTGACACTGCTTGCCAATGATTCGATCACGATCAACGCTGCGATCACCGCGACAAGCGGCGAGCTGGAACTGAACGCCGCCACAACGATTGGTACCGGCGCAGGAGGTACAATCAACGTCGACACCTTTACACTTACGAATGGCGCCTGGTCACAGGTAAGTTCCACGCTCCCAAGTTTCTCAGCGGGAACGCTTGACATTGCGTCTGGCGCAACATTCACCCGTGCGCTAGGTGGCACGGGTGCTGCCGGGTCGCCATTTCTGCTGACGGATGTGTTTGGCCTTCAAGGCATCTCGGACGGCAACAACTACGCCCTGGCAAATTCTATCAGTGCCGCGCCACTCAGTTCGTTCGATCCAATCGACTTTGCGGGTGGCACACTTGAAGGCAACGGCTTTTCGATAAACGGCCTCACCATTTCGACCAGTTCGTTCGGTGGCCTGTTCAACAATCTTGATGGCAATGTTCAAAACCTGCGCATCAACGGGGCCAGCGTTTCCTCTGGGGGCGGTGGTATCTTGGCGGGAACAAATGGCGGCACGATTTCCGGCGTTTCGGTATCCGGTAGCTTTAGCAGTAGTGACGAACAGGCCGGTGGTCTTGTTGGTTTCAACGATGGCACAATCACAGACAGTTTTTCGACAGCCAGTGTGACCGTGGCCACGACCGAGGCCAACTTGGTTGTCGCGGGCGGTTTGGTCGGCGAAAACAACGGAACAATAACTCGGTCTCACGCTACAGGAACCGTCAGTGGTTCTACGGCTGGTGATTTTTCCGTTGGTGGTCTGGTGGGTGACAACAACGGCCTTGTTCAGGATTCCTATGCAACCGGAAGTGTCTCAGGTACCAACCAGAGTTCGGCGCCCGGAGACTCGGCGACGCTCGGAGGCCTCGTAGGCTTCAACAATGGCGGCACAGTTGCCCGAAGCTATTCAACGGGCGGTGCCAGTTTTTCCGGCCCCAATACACCCACACTTGGTGGGTTAGTCGGTTCAAACTCTGGATCTGTGTCAGGTTCCTTCTGGAATACCGATACCTCTGGTCTGGCCACCAGCGCCGGGGGAACAGCACTCACCACAGCGCAGCTTCAGGATACCGTTGGGTTCTTTAACCTTGCGTCGGCTCAAGGTTGGGACTTTACCAACACGTGGGCGCCTGGAGCGAGCGGGTCAGAAGGCGGGACAAACCCGTTGCACTACACGACCTCGCCGGTCCTGTTCGTGGTGCCTGACACGCTTCTCATCCCCGAAGGAGAGGCTGAAACGACGACAGGAACGGGTACAATTTCTGGTGGCCCGTCTGTCTTTCGGTTCGGGCCGTCGGGTGACTCGCTGGATACGTCGCCGATCTTTGAGACTTTGACGTTTGCCAGCACCGAAAATGGGACCACGACTTATACCGTGGATACAAGTTCCCTCCTGAGTATCTCGGAGGTGTTCTATACCGTTTCCGCGCTGCCTGGCACGGCAATCATCGGGAACACTGTCATTCCGACCCCGCCGACCCCAACCATTGAAATCACCCCGACCGTGGATACAACCATCACCGGCGGCGGAGGTGGCGGCGGTGGCACTACGACCACAACGACAACCGAAGCAGAAGCGGCGCTAGGCACGGTCGAGAATGCGTCGCAGGACTTTGACGAGGTAATCTCTTCCTGTGCGGAACAGGGCAACAATGTCAGCGCCTATCTGGCCTGTATTGCCGATGCGATGGACGAATACGCCTCGGACCTCGATGCGATCGTTCAGGGTTTGCCGCCGGGTCTGGAATCCGTTGGCGATATCATCCGAGGTGCTAGTGCTGGTATTCGCGCAGCGGGCGAGGATGCGAACCGTCGTCTGGCACTTGCCACCACCGCTGAGGAGCGGGAGACGATCCGCCGCGAGGCAGTGCAGGAAGCCCGCCGTCAAATCCGTCAGGCGCAGCGCGAAATCCGCAAGGCGATCACATTGATACGAGCAACCGACCCCGAGCTTGTCAGTATCCAGAACCAGCAGGTAGATACAATCGTGGCAGCGGTTGGTCAGGCCGAGATTGGCCTGTCGCGCGCCATCGGTCTTTAACCCCATGGAGGCTCTGCGCCCATGTTCCTGATCCGTCTTTGCGCGGCCATGCTTTTGACCCTGTTCAGCGCTGTTGCGGCGCTGGCAGACAAACGTGTGGCGCTAATCATCGGGAACTCGGATTACCAGACCGTCGGGGTGCTCGACAATCCGATCAACGATGCCTCGGATCTGGCCATCGCGCTTGAGGGGCTGGGGTTCGACGTGTTCCTGGGTACAGATCTGACTCGGGATGAGATGCTGTCTTTGGCCGAATCCTATGGCGCGACGGCTGCGGATTCCGATGTCTCTTTGCTGTTTTACGCCGGGCACGGCTTTCAGGTAGACGGGCGTAACTATCTGGTTCCGGTCGATGCCAACCTGACCAGTGCCGCGGATATTCCGGAGCAGACCGTGGCGATGGAGGAGTTCGTTTCTCGGATGGAACGTTCCGACGGTATTCGTCTGGTGTTTCTGGACGCCTGCCGCGACAACCCTTTCGAAGACGGGGTGCTGAGCGTTGACGAAGGGTTGGCCCGCGTCGGCAGCGCGGCGGATTTTCTGTTCGCCTACGCCACGCAGCCGGACAACGTGGCCTTCGATGGCACCGGGCGGAACAGTTTTTTCACCGAAGCGCTGCTGAGCCATATTTACACGCCCGGTCAGGATATCTCGGACCTGCTGATCTCGGTCCGCAAGGATGTTCTGGCGTCGACCGGGGGGCGGCAGATCCCGTGGGACAACTCTTCGCTGACGCGGCAGTTCCGGTTTGACAACAGCCCGGTGACAGCTTCTGAGGAGACCTTACTGTGGCAGGTTGCGGCCAATGCGCAGGATGCCTCACTGATGCAGCTCTATATCGACCGCTACCCACAGGGCGCGCATGCCACTGAGGTTTTTGCGTTTCTGGATGAGGCCGGGCAGGGCGGCACCCAGACCCGCGCGCTGAGCGTCGAAGACCAGGACGAACAGGCCGAACGTCTTTGGAAACTGGCTCAACGCAGCCGGATGCGGCCTCTGCTGGAATTCTATCTTGAACAATACCCCGATGGCAGCCACGCCGCGCAAGCGCAGCGGCTGATCGCCTCGATCCCACGACCCGAGGACAGCACACCGGGCGGCATTTGCGAACGCCTCGCGACCCATCCCCGCGACCGCACGGCCAGCATCACGGGCGTTCCTTTCAGCCGGTTGCAGGAAAATGCGCTGACGGCCATTCAGGCGTGCAGCGCGGCGGCAGCCCAGTCACCGGATCTGTCGCACTATGTGGCGCTACTGGCGCGCGCGACGATTGCTGCGGGGGATGTGGAGCGTGCAGTGACCCTCTACAAACAGGCTGCTGCCGAAGGGGATTTGCGGGCGATGGTGTCTTTGGCGCAACTGCATGAAAGCGGCACCGGCGTCCCTCAGGATATGGGTGCAGCGCTGGACTTGTACGAGCGCGCGGCGGCAGGGGGCAGCGCGGATGCCATGATCAACCTCGCCGTCACCCTGTTTGAAGGCCAGATCGTTCCCAAAGACGATGCGCGCGCCGTCGCGCTTTTGCAGCAAGCCGCTGACGGTGGGTCGGCCAAGGCGACGTTCAATCTTGGGGTGCTGGCGCAAGATGGTGCCGCAGGTGAGCCCGAACAGGCATTGGGCTACTTCCAGAAAGCTGCGCGTGATGGCGAATATCAGGGCTATCTCGCGGCCGCGATCCTTCTGGACGAAGGGCGCGGCGTGCCTCGTGATCCGTTGGAGGCCGCGCGCATGCTTCTGCGCGGCGCTGCTGAGGATAACGGAGCGATCCTCGATCAGCTGTCCCTCGCCTCAGACCAATGGTCGCGCGATACCCTGATGGAGGTTCAACGGCTGTTGCAAAAGGCAGGCTATTACAACAGCACCATCGACGGTGTGCCGGGGCCGAATTTCATTTCGGCCCTGCGGCAATGGCGCAGTGGTGGGTTCGACCCGATCATTCTGGCCGAGAACTGAGTCTAGTTTACCGGCACAAACTCAATCCGCCGGTTGCGGCGTTTGCCGTCTGCGGTGTCATTCGACACAACCGGGCGGCTTTCACCATAACCAACCGTCAATAGACGTTCGGGCGCGATCCCCTGATCGACCAGATAGGTGTTGACCGCCTGCGCACGACGTTCACTGAGAACGCGGTTAGCCTCATCCGAGCCATCGCTATCCGTGTGTCCGCCGATCTCGATCTTCAGGTCCGGGCAACGGTCGACAATGTCATGCAGATTGCTCAGCAGCGGGATCGAGTCATTGGTCAGCCGCGCACTGCCCGAGTTGAAGTAGATATTGCCGGTCCGCGACAGGATCTCCATCCGCCCCTCACAGGCCTCACGATCCAGATCACCTTTGGTTTCCAGCGCAGCAGCCCCCGGTGTCGCCGAGGCGACCTCAAGCTGAGGCGGCGTGCCGGGTTGGGCGCGGTCGAAAACGAAGCCAAAACTGACAAAGCCGAAGGGCAGGATATCTACACCGGCGGCCTCTTCGAGCTTGCCGCGTCCTTCCTCAAGGTTGAAGTCGGGCAGGGCAATCGCAATTGGCGTCGTATTCGCCACGGCCACCCGGTCATTGTCGACCAGAGTGATGGCCACCTGCGCCACGCTGTCTTTTGTCACCCCATGCAGCGACAGGCTATAGGGCAGGTCGATGATCTTGTGCCGGGCCTGGTGCAGATCAACCAGCTGCTCGGGCGGCAATTGGGCTGTGATCACAGCCTCGGGGAAGTTGAAGGTCTCGAAAAACAGGAACCGCATGCGCACATTGCGCAGGTCAATCTTGGTATCAACGCTGTCCATCTGAACCCGAATATCGGCGCCACCTTCAGGGCTGATAACGCCCGTCAGGGTTGCAAAACCGCTGTTTTCGGCAATCGCGTTCTTCTTGACCGACAGAAACTGCAGCTCCGAGGCTTCGGAGTCCAATTTCCAGCCATGCTCAAAAGGATCGGCGCTTTGACCCCACGCCGTGTTTGCAAATACCAGTGCCGTCATAGCAAAAGCATTTCGCACCAAGTTTAAACGCGGCATGTGTGAACCTCTTCCTAGTCTTGATACTTTAATTGGGATATTTCAGGCCACGGCCATAAGAAAGCCAAAAAACAATATCAGAATATTTCGGGGCTGAGTGGTGCCCAAGGGGTCACGGACCATGAGACCAGAAAAAGGCAAAGAACCAAAGGTGCAACGCGTACTTAGAACCCTTATTGCGATGATCGCTATGCTCTGGACCGGTTCGGCTTGGGCCGAGCCGCGAATCGCGCTGGTGGTTGGAAACTCCGACTATGGTTCGGTCTCGGCCCTAGACAATCCAATCAACGATGCGCGGCTGATGGCGGAGAAGCTGACCGCGCTCGGGTTCGAGGTGCGGCATCTGTCCGACAGCACCCAGATCGAGATGAAACGCGCGATTGCCCAGTTCGGGCGAGATCTGCGCAAGGGCGGCGAAACCGCCGTGGGCCTGTTTTATTATGCGGGTCACGGGGTTCAGTCTTTCGGATCGAACTACCTGTTGCCCGTGGATGTTTCGCTGTCCGATCCGGCCGATCTGGATCTGATGGCGGTTGAGGCCCGTTCGGTTCTGCATCAGATGGCCTCGGCCAACAACAAAACGAATATCGTCATTCTGGATGCCTGCCGGAACAACCCGTTCGAGGATCTGGCAGATATGGATGACAACGGTCTGGCCGAGATGAAAGCTCCGACCGGCACTTTTCTCGCCTATGCCACCGATCCCGGCGGCGTTGCGCTGGACGGCGAAACCGGCAACAGCCCGTTCACGCTGAGCCTTGCGCAGCATATCGACACGCCCGGCATGGCGATCGAGCAATTGTTCAAGAAGGTCCGTGTTGATGTTCTCAGCGAAACGCGTGGGTTGCAAACGCCTTGGGATACCTCGTCCCTGACGCAGGATTTCGCCTTTGCGCGCGCGAATGAAACACTAATCGCGAAACCGGAACAAACCGAAGAAGAACAGTGGCAGGAAGCCGTGAACAGCCGTGACCCGGTGAAGATCATGCTGTTTCAGCGGGCCTATCCAGACAGTGTTCATGCATCGCAGGCCAATGATCTGTTGCAAACGATTTTGGCCGAGTCCTTTGGAACTCTGCCCACGCCAACGCCATCGCAAGAGGCTCCGGAAGCGACCGAGACGGACCGTTTGATGTATGAATTGGCGCAGGTCGACGATTCGATCCATTCCTATGAGGTTTACCTGCACAGCTTTCCCAGTGGCGCATTTGCCGATCAGGCGGTCGAGCGTCTGGCGGCCCTGCAGTTGGAAAGCGAGACCGTGACTCGCAAAGCCGAAGCCAATGTCGAGGCGCCAGAGGCGCAGAATTCAGGCAGCATCGACGCCGGGGCAGCGGTCACCATGAAATCCATCCTGACGTTCGGCAACACCCATGTCCGGGGCAAGTCGATCGAGGAGCTAGTTGCAGGCTCGCCTCAGTTCCCGCCGATTGATGGGCTGCCGGATGAGTTGTGGAAAGATCAGAATTGTTCGAGTTGCCACCAGTGGACGCATGAGGCTCTGTGCGATCAGGCTCAGACCTATGTCAAACGTCCAGCGGCAGGCAACGTGGCCAAGCAGCACCCGTTCGGCGGTGGTTTAAAGGTCAACCTACGCCGGTGGGCGATGGGCGGCTGTCAGGGATAAGTCTGCCTTAAGGTTTAGATCAGCGACCGGGCTTGGTTGCGCGCCCATTTGGTCGAATTTTCCAATACAAGTCGGGAAAGCTAGTGATCCAAATGGAAAACCCCTTGTGAGTGGTCGGAAATAGCCGAAGAATGCGGGTATGAAGCCCAAACCTGTCACATCCGAACCTGATGATGAGGCCGAAGCTCTCGGGCCGCGCAGCATCTATGATGGTGACCCCGAGGATGAGGAGGATCTGTGGTTTCTCCCGCCAGAGGAAGACGCGCCACAGGATGATTTCCTTACCCCAGGTCCTCGGGCAGATCAGCGGCAATTGTTCGATCCCAGAGAGTGGCAGGCCGCGCAATCCGGGTTGTCGTATGAGCTTGCGGATTTGGCGGTGACCTTTGGCGCGCTGGATGAGCGGCTGCGGGCGGGGCCGGAAGGGTGGACCCATCGTCTGGCCTTGCTGGATGTATCCGATCTGGGCTGGTGGACCGGTGACCGGATCAGTGTCGAACGTTTGGCGCTTTGGACGAGTCTGCGGATCGGCGCGACCGGTGATGATGTGCAGTCCCTGTATCGGGCAGGTTGGGCGGTGCGCCGCCTGTCATCAGGTGCGGCACCTTCCCATGATGGCTGGGAGGCCGGGCTGACCGCCTTTCTGGACCGGATGGCGCAAGGGATCGAAGAGGTGCCGGAGGCCATTGCAGACCTGTCGGACGTGATGCGCAGTGTCGAGGAGCTGCACCCCGTCACGCAAGCCGCGATTGCCTTTCATGCATGGCGTGCTGTCTCTCAAGGCCCCGGTCAGGATACGGAAGCGGCTGTCATTGCCGCGCGGCATGCGGCTTCGATGGGGCGGGGCGGGGCGCTTTTCATGCCGTTAGCCCTGTCCGGGCCGGGCGCGCTGCGTGGTGTCGGGACACCCCAGGAAAAACTGTCTGCCTGGATTCTGGGGGCCGGACAGGCTGCGCTCGCGGCTTTATTGCATCTGGACCGGATCAATGCGTGGGAGGCGCGGGCGAAGGAGGCAACAACCGACCTCAGCGGTCGAACGCCGCCTTTGCTGATTGACGCTCTGCGGGCCTGGCCCATGGTATCCGCCCCGCTTGCCGAAGAACTGACCCAGGCCTCGCGCGCTGCAGTACAGCGCAACATCGATCGCTTTACCCGCCGCGGTTTGGTCCGCGAAGTCACCGGTCAGGGGCGTTACCGCGTTTGGACGGCGGCGCTGTAGTCCAGCAGCCAGTCGCGAAACAGGCGGGCCGGCCGGCGCAAATCTGTACGAGAGGGATAGATCAGGTGATAGGCCTCTTGCCCGCTGACCTGCAGGTCGGGTAGGCAAGGCACCAGTCCTGAGCCCTCCATAATACGGTCGGATGCGGGCGCGCGGGCCAGTGCGACCCCAAGCCCGCTGGCGGACAGCTCGGCCGCCATGATCGAGTTGTCAGCAAAGAAGAACCGGGCCTGCCCTGCCGGCAGACGCAGCGCTTCGAACCAATAGAGCCAGCTGGCACGGTGGGTCGATACTTCGATCAGGGTGAATTGCAGTAGGTCCTGCGGGGTACGGATCTGTGCAGCAACCTCAGGCGGAGCGACGGGAAACAGAACCTCGTGCAACAGTTCATCTCCTTCAGTGCCAAACAGCGCGGGATTGCCAAACACGATCTGTAGATCTGTGAACTGATTGATGAAATCCGAATTCGCATTGCCGGTGGTCAGCGAAAGACTGATCTGAGGCTGCGCGGTCTGAAACGCGGGGAGGCCTTTAGCTAAAACACCATGGGCAAACAACAAAACCGACTGAACGTATAGCCTCTGTTCCCGCGTCTCACCGAACAACCCGGTGGTGGCTGTTTCCAGCATCAGCAGCGATTGCTGGACTGAGGGCAGATAGGCACGTCCTGCTTCCGTCAGCGTGACTGCATGGGCATGGCGGTGAAACAGAGGCGTGCCCAGCCGGGTCTCAAGCGCCTTTATCTGTTGGCTGACGGCGGCTGGCGACATGTTCAGCTGCGATGCTGCGCGGGAAAAGCTCTCCGTGCGTGCGGCTGCTTCGAACACGCGTAGCCAGTTGAGGGATGGGATGCGAGGCAACATGTAGCGCAGGCTAAGTTAGACTTACCCTGACAGGCAAGAGGTTTGGTTTTGACCCGTGTCTCCTCGCGGATACCCTTTGCGCATAGAGCGAATAGGTGACCCCATGGCGACAACGTTAACGCAACAACAATTCAACCAGTATTGGGAGGATGGCTATCTCTTTCCCCTCTCCGTCTTTTCCGAAGCCGAGGCTGCTGGTTTCCGGACCGAGTTGGAACAGATTGAGAGCGACTGGCTGGATGCGGATCTGCCCTTGCCTTTGAACACCTACAAAAGGGTCAATGCGCATCTGGTCATGCCACTGGCGACGCGGATCGCGCAGGATCCACGCGTTCTGGATGTGATCGAGGGCGTTCTGGGCCCTGATATCATGATCTGGTCGGCCGAGTTTTTCATCAAGGAGGCAAACACAGTTCAAACGGTAGGTATGCATCAAGATTTGACCTATTGGGGCATGGGGGAAACGCCGGATCAGGTCACGGCCTGGATCGCTCTGTCCTCCGCGACAGAGCGTAGCGGGTGTATGGATTTCGTGCGCGCCAGCCACAAGAACCCGATCTTGCCGCATACCGATACATATTCGGAAACGAACCTGTTGTCCCGCGGGCAAGAGGTGGCTGTCGAGGTTGCCGAGACCGACAAGACCCATATCGAGCTCGCGCCCGGTCAGATGTCGCTGCATCACGGGCTGACGATCCATGGTTCAGGGCCGAACCAGTCCGAGGACCGGCGGATCGGACTGGCCATCCGCTATCTCAGCCCAGGCGCGCAACAATTGGTGGCGGATCGGGACTATGCGCTTCTGGCAAGGGGCTCGGACAAACACAGCAATTTCGTGCCGGTTCAAGCACCTACAGAATTGTTCTCATCCGATGCATTAGCAACGTATGAGCAAGTACGGCGGGATCAGAGCAAAGCACTGGCGGAAGGGGCAGACGGGTCGGTTCCTCTCTATTCAGGGTAAGACGGGCGGTTAACGCCCGACCCCCACATAGGTTTCAAAACCCGCTTTTTCGACACTGTCCTGAGAGTAGACGTTGCGCAGATCCACCATGCGCGGCGTCTTCATCGCGCCGCCAAGTTCGGTTAGGTTCAGGGCGCGAAACTCGTTCCATTCGGTCAGAAGAACAACGACGTCGGCATCTTTGGCCGCCGCGTATGGGTCATCACACCAATCCACGCCGGGCAGCAGCGCCTCTCCCTCAGCGCGGCCTTGCGGGTCGACCACGCGAACTTTGGCCCCACCGCCGATCAGGGCCGGAATAATGGTCAGGGACGGGGCATCGCGCATATCGTCGGTGTTGGGTTTGAACGTCACGCCCAGCACGGTCACTGTCTTGCGGTTGAAGCTGTCATCGCAGGCGTCGCGGATCTTGTCGATCATTCGCTTTTTCACACCGTCATTGACGCGGATCACGGTCTCGGTAATCTGCATCGGATACGCGTGTTCCTGACCGATCCGGGCCAGAGCGGCGGTATCCTTGGGAAAGCACGAACCGCCATAGCCGGGCCCCGCATGCAGGAATTTGTTGCCAATCCGGCCGTCAAACCCGATCCCTCGCGACACCTCCTTGACGTCGGCGCCCACTTTCTCGCAAAGGCCGGCGATCTCGTTGATGAAGGTGATCTTGGTCGCGAGGAAGGCGTTTGCTGCGTATTTGATCATCTCGGCGCTTTCCAGATCGGTGGTCAGGATCGGGAAATCTCGCAGATAAAGCGGACGGTAGATTTCGGCCATCACCTCGGCAGCGCCGTCGTTTTCCACGCCCACAACAACCCGGTCAGGGCGCATGAAGTCGTCAATCGCGGCCCCTTCGCGCAGGAATTCCGGGTTCGAGGCCACATCGAACTGCGCATTCGGATTTGCAGCACTGACGACCTGCTGCACCTTGCGATTGGTGCCGACGGGCACTGTGGATTTTGTCACAATCACCGCATAGCCGGTCAGCGCGTTGGCGATCTCTTCGGCGGCAGCCATCACATAGGTCAGATCCGCGTGACCGTCCCCGCGTCGCGTCGGTGTGCCGACGGCGATGAAAACCGCATCCGCTCCGTCTACGGCTTCTTGCAGGTTGGTCGTGAAACTAAGCCGCCCGGCAGCTACATTCTTGGCCATGAGGGTGTCCAGCCCCGGCTCATAAATCGGAACCTCACCGGCTTGCAGCATCTGGATTTTTTGCTCAGACTTGTCCACGCAGATCACATCATGGCCGAAGTCCGAAAAACACACTCCTGACACCAAACCCACATAGCCGGTGCCGATCATCGCAATACGCAAGCTCGAATTCCTCTTTTTGTCTAGGCCGAAATGCGCCTGCACAATCAAAGAAATCGTGGTCAGGTGCAATGCCAGATTGTCGCCTTGGGTTGCATTCCATACGCTCTTACTG
Source organism: Ruegeria sp. B10 (assembly GCF_056539825.1). NCBI lineage: Bacteria > Pseudomonadati > Pseudomonadota > Alphaproteobacteria > Rhodobacterales > Roseobacteraceae > Ruegeria > Ruegeria sp. B10. Next base: position 60,839 of record NZ_JBQFVP010000009.1, on the reverse strand, counting down.
TTTTTGAGACTTCAAACGGACGCAATTGTGGAAACGAGGCACAGCTATGACCAAAAAGGCATTGATCACAGGCATTACCGGTCAGGACGGATCGTATCTGGCCGAGTTCCTGTTGGAAAAAGGCTATGAGGTGCATGGGATCAAGCGGCGTGCCTCGTCGTTCAACACGCAGCGGATCGACCATATCTATCAGGATCCGCACGAGCCGAACCCCAAGCTGCATCTGCACTATGGTGATCTGAGCGACACGTCCAACCTGACGCGTATTATCCAGCAGGTTCAGCCTGATGAGGTCTATAACCTTGGGGCCCAATCGCATGTGGCGGTTAGCTTCGAGTCCCCCGAATACACGGCTGATGTGGATGCGATTGGGACGCTGCGCCTGCTCGAGGCGATCCGGTTTCTGGGGCTGGAGGAGAAGTGCCGCTTCTATCAGGCCTCCACGTCCGAGCTTTATGGGCTGGTGCAGGAAACACCTCAACGCGAGACCACGCCGTTCCACCCGCGCTCGCCCTATGCTGTGGCCAAGCTTTATTCCTACTGGATTACGGTGAATTATCGTGAGGCCTACGGGATGTATGCCTGCAACGGTATCCTGTTCAATCACGAAAGCCCGCGCCGGGGCGAGACCTTTGTGACCCGTAAGATCACGCGTGGTCTGGCGAATATTGCGCAGGGCCTCGAAGATTGCCTGCATATGGGCAATATCGACAGCCTGCGGGACTGGGGCCATGCCAAGGATTATGTCCGCATGCAGTGGCTGATGCTGCAGCAGGACGCGCCCGAGGACTTCGTGATCGCCACCGGGGTGCAGTATTCCGTGCGTCAGTTCATCGAATGGTCCGCCGCTGAGCTGGGCGTGACGCTGGAATTCACCGGCGAAGGCGTTGATGAGATTGCGATCGTCAAGGCGGTCGAAGGCGACAACGCTCCGGCGCTGAAGCCCGGAGATGTGGTGATGCGGATCAACCCCCGTTACTTCCGCCCGGCTGAGGTGGAGACCCTGCTGGGTGATCCGTCCAAAGCCAAGCAGAAACTGGGCTGGGTGCCCGAGTTAACGGTACAAGAAATGTGCGAAGAGATGGTGCGCGAAGATCTCAAAACAGCGCAGCGCCATGCATTGCTCAAGCAACACGGCTACGAGATGCCCGTGAGCTTGGAAAACGGCTGAGGACCCAACCATGCGCAAAATCTACGTAGCAGGGCACCGCGGCATGGTCGGGGGTGCCATCCTGCGCAAATTGCAGGACCGGCAGGCCGCAGGCGAGGCCCTGAGCCTCCTCACCCGCACGCATTCCGAACTGGATTTAACCGATCAAGCTGCGGTGCGCGCCTTTATGCAGGCCGAGAAGCCCGATGTGGTTGTGTTGGCTGCGGCCAAAGTCGGTGGTATTCATGCCAACAATGCCTACCCGGCTGATTTCATTTACAAAAACCTGATGATCGAATGCAACGTAATCCATCAGGCGTTTGAGGCCGGAGTCAAACACCTGCTCCAGCTTGGCAGCTCGTGTATCTACCCGCGCGCGGCGGAGCAACCGATGCGCGAAGACGCCCTGCTGACAGGTGTTTTGGAACCTACCAACGAACCCTACGCGGTGGCCAAGATCGCCGGGATCAAGCTGTGCGAAAGCTACAACCGGCAGCACGGTGTTGACTATCGCTCGGTCATGCCGACCAACCTCTATGGGCCGGGCGACAATTTCCATCCCGAAAACAGCCATGTGCTGCCCGCCTTGATCCGCCGTTTCCACGAAGCGCAGCGGGATGGAGTGGATGAGGTCGTGATCTGGGGCACCGGCAAACCCCGTCGTGAATTCCTGCACGTGGATGACATGGCCGAGGCGTCTTTGTTCGTCCTGGACCTGCCGCGTGGCGTTTACGAGGCCAACACTCAGCCGATGCTCAGCCATATCAACGTCGGGTGCGGGTCAGACATCTCGATTGCCGAGCTTGCGGCGCTGGTGGCGCAGGTCACGGGCTTCAAGGGGCGGATCACGCAGGATACCTCAAAACCCGATGGGACCCTGCGCAAGTTGATGGATGTGTCACGTCTGGCGGATATGGGATGGACGGCCTCGATCGGGCTTGAGGACGGTATTCGCGAAACCTACGCCTGGTTTCTTGAACAATCTCAGGGCGATCTTCGCGCGAAATAGAGGCCCGAACCCCAAGGTCCGGGCCAATTCCCTCAGAACCAACGTCCAATCGCGGTCAGAGATGGCGCGCGGGCTGTGGTATCTGATGTGGTGGAAAGAACCTTGCAAACGACTTGGCTGGTCGAAGGTTCGTCGACCCCGACGAACCGTCCCGCGCCGCCACCGCTGCCGCTGACAGACGGAGGCGCCGCAAAGGCGACCGGGAAGGCCCAGGTCTCGGTAGTACTGGCAAACAGAGCGCCGTCACTGGTGGTGCAACCTGTGGCGGTCAGGGTCGTGGTGCAAATCTGAGTGCCATCGGCGAATCGGACATAGTCGCCCGTTGCGGTGCTGCCACGTTCGATCACTGCACCCGTCGGAGAGCCCGCGTTTTCCGACACCGATCCCAGCAGATTGCCCGGCCCGTACCCATAGTCGGCCCGCATTAAACGTCCGTTAGTGGTATCCGTTGGGCTGTTTTGAACGGCTGCGCCGCTGGCGATACCCGTTGTGGGATCAAGGCGCAGGGCGTCTGTCCAACTGCCGCCGTCCGGTGACACCTTGATCGAGAACCCGGTGCTCCCCGACAGCCCCATCTCGGCATGACCCGTCCAGTTGGACTGAAACAGCAACGACGCGGTTTCGCCAGAGCCGGATTTGTTGATCTTCAGCTGATGGCCTCCGCCCTCATGGCTCAGCAGCGTTGCAGGGCCGCGAACGGATAGACGGTTGGTGCTGTCATAGCCTGTCGCCACACCCACACCGGGCAAGTTAGACGTCTCAACCGGAGGGTTGACCCACGCGTTGCCATCCCACAGTTTCACCTGTCCATCGGCCTGATCCCAGGCTCGCCAGCCTGTCTGCGGGAGCAGGAAGTGCCAAGCAGTATCAATCCAGGCGGCCAATTCACCCGCATGACCGTCCCAATCTCCAGTCGGGTTCGAGCCCAGCCCATGAATCTCTCCCTTTTCCGGGGCGACGGGTGGATTTGTGCTGCTGGTCGACACAACGCTCAGCTGCACAACGAGGTCCAACTGGCGCAGGGCTTCGTTGTGGGTGACATGTTTCTGCGCCTGAGACGGTTGCAGAAACGGCAGGTTCAATCGGGGTGAGGTCTGAGACACGGGCGTCCTCCTTAGGCTGTCGGTCCGACATTTCGTTGCGCGCCACCCTGCCGCAGGACGCGTGAATTCTGTCTGACCGAAGCGAACGCCCGGAGGTGTTTCTGTTTACCTTTTCACCTGAATCTCGTGTAAAAAACTGAATTCAAACAGTTTAACTGCGTGAATAGATGTCCTCATAGCGGATGATGTCATCCTCACCCAGATACGTGCCTGTCTGGACCTCGATCAGCACCATGGGCACCTTGCCGGGGTTTTCCATCCGATGGACCGCACCCAAAGGAATGTAGACAGACTGGTTTTCGGAAACCAGACGCTCTTCTTCGTCGATTGTGACCTTTGCGGTACCTTCCACCACGATCCAGTGTTCGGACCGATGGTGATGCGACTGCAGGCTGAGCGCCGCGCCGGGATGGACGTGGATGCGCTTGACCTGAAACCGGTCCCCGATCACCAGGCTTTCGAACCAGCCCCAAGGGCGGTGATCCACGGGCAGGGATTCGGCCTGTTTCGCACCTTTGGCCTTCAGCGCGGTCACGGCCTTTTTGACGTCCTGCGCCTTATCCATGCTGGCGACCAGAACCGCGTCGGGCATGGCAACGGCAATCACGTCCTGCAAACCCAGCGCTACAACCTCCTGCGCCGGAGATTCCGAGCGGACCAGCACGTTTTGACAGTCAATTGCCGTGACTTCACCAGAGGTCGCGACGCCATCTGCGTCGGGATGGGTCAACTCTTGCACCGCGGACCAACTGCCTACATCCGACCACCCGGCCGCATAGGGCACCACGCTCAGGTTGTCCGCTTTCTCCATCACGGCATAGTCGATCGAGATATCTTCGACCTCAAACCACGCCTCGGCATCCAGTCTGAGGAAACCAAGGTCACTTTTGGCGTTTTCGACAGCGTTTTTGACAGGGCTCATCAGGGCAGGAGCGTGCTGTTCGAATGCTGCGATGATGTCGCGAACGGCAAACAGAAAGATGCCCGAGTTCCACAGATAGCTGCCATCGGCCAGCATGGATTGGGCAGTTTCGAGATCGGGCTTTTCAACGAACCGATCCAGAGGGACCGCGCGGGTTTCGGGCGTTTGGCTCAGTTTCAGGTAGCCATAGCCGGTTTCCGGCCGATCCGGAGTGATGCCGAAGGTCAGCAGATCACCACGCTCGGCAATCGCGCGTAAACCTTCGATGACTGCGTCGTGAAAGGCGCTGGAATCGGGGACGACGTGGTCAGAGGGGGCCACCAACATAACCGCATCCGGGTCGATTTCATTCAGGAACAAGGCTGCGGCCAGAACGGCGGGCGCGGTGTTGCGTCCTTCGGGTTCGATCAGAACCGGGCCAGGGTCTATGCCGATCTCGGTCAATTGCTCTGGCACAACGAAGCGAAACGCCTCATTCGTGAGGATGACAGGTTTGGCGTAAGGCGCAGCTTCAGGCCCACGCATTCTGAGGGCGCAATCCTGCAATAGGCTGTTTTCGCCCAGTAAGGGTACAAACTGCTTGGGATAGCTTTTCCGGGAGAGCGGCCACAAACGGGTTCCAGACCCCCCGCATAGAATTACTGGATATACGGTTGTCATGATCGCGCAGCGTCTTTCATTTGTGTGTCTTATCGCCCGTTTACTGGGCGGCTTTCTCAGCCGAGACAAGGTCGTGCAGATACGCGCTCAGGTCATCGCGCAGATCATCGCGGGCCAAGGCAAATGCGACGGTTGCTTGCAGGAACCCAGCTTTAGATCCGCAATCAAAGCGTTGACCGTCAAATTTGTACCCAAAGACAGGAACACCGTTGCGGATATCTTCGGCGATGGCGTCGGTCAGCTGTATCTCTCCGCCGCTGCCCTTCTTCTTTTGGTTCAAATTATACAGAACTGACGGCCCAAGCACATAGCGTCCGATTACGGCGAGGTTTGAGGGCGCATCCTCGGGCTTGGGTTTTTCGACCATGCCGCGCGTACGCACGACCGTGCCCACATTGTCGCCCACATCCAACACCCCGTAGGAGCTGGTCTGTTCGGGCGGAACCTCCATCGCGGCAACCATATTGCCGCCGGTTTCTTCATACGCTTCGATCATCTGCTGCAAACAGGGCTTGTCGGCGGCGATAACGTCATCGGGCAGCATGACGGCGAAAGGCTCATCCCCGATCAGGCGGCGCGCGCACCAGACAGCGTGGCCAAGCCCAAGCGCCTTGTGCTGGCGGATATAGGCGATGGCGCCGCTTTCCATGTTTGTCGCATTGAGCGTATCCAGCAGCTTGTCCTTGCCTTTGGCTTTAAGCTCTTGTTCCAGAACAAGGTTATGGTCGAAATAATCCTCAAGCGCGGATTTTCCGCGCGACGTGACAAATATGAACTCGGTGATCCCAGCAGCGCGGGCCTCGTCGATGGCGTACTGGACCAGAGGGCGGTCAACCAGCGTCATGATCTCTTTCGGGACGGATTTCGTCGCGGGCAAAAAGCGTGTTCCAAGTCCTGCTACGGGGAAAATCGCCTTGGTGACCTTGCGTGTCATAGTGCCTCTCAATCTAGTTGCCCCTCGTGGTCGAAACCAATCGGGTTATTCCTCTTAGGCTTTGGGGCCAGATCATTCAATATTACCCGAAGGGCCTGAGCTTAAATCGGTCAGATCGTGCCATGGCGGGAACCGCAAGTCAAAAGACAGTTATGTTGCCAGTTTCTGGTTGCTTGGGCTGGCATCTCAAGCCGCGAGGTCGCTTCGTTGAAGCGCTCCAGTATCGCGTTCTTGGCGATGTATCCATAACGGGTTGATTCTAAACAGCCGCGCCAAGCCTGTGCGATACGTCCGGACAATGGAAAGACCGTGCATCAAGCTAATTTGGGCAAGCCTGTCAATTGACCTTAAAAAAGCAACGATAGTGATGAACAATAAACATTGTTGACTTAGACTGAGGATGGTTACTGCCCAAGTTCAGAGACAAGCGCATTGTTAGGGAAACACGTCTCGGCCCGACCTTGCGTTTTCTGCCAGCGCCCGATTGAGCGCCGCGTTTTGAAACCTGGCAGCCCATCTGCACCGCCGACATCATGGCCAAGGTGTTCCAACCCTCTTTGCATCGCTGCAATTTCTGATCGGTATAGTGTGTCAACCCGACCCCAGCGCGCCGTGAAGTCTCCGACACCGAATGCAATCCGATCCCCGACATGACCCACGAACAGGGCGTATAGATCGCTCTTGTTGTATTCTTTCAGGACATAGAAATTCTCGGTCACCAAAAACGCCGGTCCGGTTCGACCTGCGGGCATCATTAGGAACCCTTGGGCAGGCAGTTCATGCGCTGGAAATGGACGGCCCGAAGCGCGCGTGATCCCCATCGAGGTCCATTCCTCGATCTTGCGACCCTGATCAGGACCCTCCAATGCACAGCTGACTGTATCAGGCACAAAAACCTCAAATCCCCAATCACGGCCCGAAATCCAGCCATGCTTCGACAAGTAGTTGGCGATCGAGGCGATCGTGTCCTCTTCGGATTGCCAGATATCTGCGCTGGAATCGCCATCTCCGTCCACGGCGTAGGTCAGAAAACTCGAGGGCATGAACTGCGGCTGCCCCAGCGCTCCGGCCCAGCTGCTTTTCATCTCACGACCGTTCAAATGCCCTGCTTCTGCGATTTGCAAGGCGGCCAGCAACTCGGCTGTGAAATATTGCGAGCGGGAGCTCATGAATCCCTTTGTCGCGAGGACCTGAAACGCGTTGTGAGGGATCGCCACTTGACCATAGCCGCTTTCACGTCCCCAGATGCCGAGGATGATGCGGGCTGGAACGCCGGTTTCGGCCTCGACACGGGCAAGCACCGCGGCGTGCCGTTTGGCCATTTTGCGCCCCTGAGCAGTCGCGCCCTGCAAAGAGCCTGCTTTGAAATAGCGCGCCGGTGCTCCGAATTCGGCCTGGGATTGTGGCTTTGATGACTGCGGCGGGCTGCCCGGCGGCACCAGATCGGGAAGGTCCCATTTCAATGTCACGCCGGACAGAGCCTGTGTCATGGTCTGGCGCGAAACGCCTTTGGCACGGGCTTGCGGCCACACCGTTTCCTGCAACCAGTTTTGAAACTGGCGCTCAACCTTGGCGCGATCTTGCGCGTTGGCCGCCAGGGGTTGGACGGCAAGGCAAAAAATCAAAATGAGAATACGCATCTTAGCCAAGCTGTGTCCCGACGATGCCTGCAAGTCAACCTAAACCAGAGCACCATTGGCGCCAGCTTGAAGGCTGCGATCAAAAGCCTTGAGAAATCTCTTGCCTTTGTCGATAGTTGCACTGAAACGGATGCGAAAGAGGACAGTCGCCTATGACCAAGGTCAGAACGGCCCTCATATCGGCGGCGATGCTGATGGCCCTTGTGGTAGTGGTATCGTCGGCCCGGACCGCAGGTGCCAGTGACAGCTTCATGGACCCTCAGGGGCCGATCGCGGCAGTGCAGAAGGCACATCTTTTGCGGGCAACGTGGTTGATTTTGATCGCTGTTGTGCCTGTTCTTGTTTTGGTTCCGCTTATTGCGCTGCGATATCGTCGTCGGAAGGGCAGTACAGCTGCTTATAGGCCAGACTGGGACTTCTCGCCCCAGCTCGAGATGGTGATGTGGGGCGTTCCGGTGGTGATCGTCACGATTTTGTCGGTCTACTTGTGGAAAGCGACCCATCGTCTGGACCCTTACGCGGCTCCCTTTGGGGATGAACCCGCCGTTCAGGTTCAGGTCGTTGGCCTCGATTGGAAATGGTTGTTCATCTATCCCGATCTGGGGATCGCGACCGTGGGTGAGATGGGTATTCCAGTCAAACAGCAAATCGCTCTGACCCTGACAACGGACACGGTCATGCAATCTTTCATGATCCCTGCCTTGGCCGGGCAGATTTACGCAATGCCAGGTATGACCACTCAGCTGCATCTGGTCGCGGATCAACCCGAACAGATGCAGGGCGAGAATACGCAATATAACGGGCGCGGCTTCACGAAACAGAAGTTCGAAACGCTTGCCTTATCGGCGGAGGAATTTGACGCTTGGGTCGAAACTGTGCGCCAGAACGGCATCGTGTTGGATGCGGCGACGTATAAGACTGTCGCCATGCGCTCGGACCGGGATGAGGTGCAGCAGGCCCTCGGAACCTCAGATATGCCTGAAAACGCCTTGTATTTCCGCTTGGATGACGGCGATTTGTTTCAGTCGATCTTGCATCGCTATCACTCTGGCCAAGCCCTGCCGCACGATCAGCAACCGGGCACGACATCATATGGGCAGGGGGTCGGCCAATGACATCAGACACCGGTTTCTTCGGCCGCCTCAGTTGGGACGCGTTTCCCATTGCCGGACTGATCCAGAACCCCAACGCAAATGAGATCGTCGCCAATGCCGCCGCCGCCGTAGTCATAGTCGGAGCGGCTGCCGTTGTCTTTCTGCTGTCCTGGTTTAGGCTGTGGGGGCCGCTGTGGCGCGACTGGCTGACCAGTGCCGATCACAAGAAAATCGGCATCATGTACATCGTCTTTGCCATCGTCATGCTGGCCCGCGGTGTGCTGGAAGGCGTTGTCATGCGCGCCCAGCAGGCGGCCGGGCCGGGCGACGGTTTCCTTGAGGCCGAGCATTTTGCCGAACTCTTCAGCACCCACGGCACGATCATGATTTTCTTTGTCGCTGTGCCCTTTGTCTTTGGCATCGCGAACTACGTCATTCCACTGATGATCGGCGCGCGGGATGTCGCCTTTCCGGTGATGAACCAGATCAGCCTTGGGCTGACGGTCTCGGCGGGCATGATGCTGATGGTTTCTCTGGTGGTCGGAGAGTTCTCGACCGGGGGATGGACCGCTTATCCGCCATATACCGGGGCCGCGTTTAATCCGGGTGTCGGGCCAGACTACTGGATCTGGGCCATAGTCGTGTCGGGGATAGGAACGACTCTGACCGGGATCAATTTTGCCGTTACGATCTACAAGCTGCGGGCTCCAGGAATGACCTTCATGCGGCTGCCGATGTATTGCTGGACGATCATCTGTAGCTCAATCCTCATCGTTTTTGCGATGCCGCCGCTCGGGGTCGCGGCCTTGTTGCTGGCCACTGATCGCTATCTGGATTTTCATTTCTTCACCAACGACCTCGGCGGCAACATGATGAACTATGCCAACCTGTTCTGGCTGTTCGGCCACCCCGAGGTCTACCTGCTCGTACTGCCCGCCTATGGCATCTATTCCGAGGTCTTCGCGACCTTCTCGGCCAAGCGCATCTATGGTTATACCTCGCTGGTGATTGCCACCATGTCGATTGCGGTCCTGTCCTTCACAGTCTGGCTGCATCACTTCTTCACCATGGGCCAAAGCGCGCTGATCAACGCCGTGTTCGGTATCGCGACCATGCTGATTGCCATTCCCACCGGAGTGAAGGTTTATGACTGGATGGCAACGCTCTGGCGGGGCCGTATCCGGTTTTCGGTCCCAATGCTCTATGGGCTGGCTTTCCTAATGCTGTTTGTCATTGGCGGCCTTAGCGGAGTGATCTTGGCCAATCCAACTGTTGACTATCAAGTCCACAACACTCTGTTTCTGGTGGCGCATTTCCACAATGTTCTGCTGCCCGGCGTGCTGTTTGGCTTGCTCGCAGCCTATAACTACTGGTTTCCAAAAGCGTTCGGATTTCGCTTGCACGAAGGGTGGGGCAGGGTGACGGTTGCGCTCTGGACCGTTGGATTCATGCTGACCTTCCTACCGCTTTACTTTGTCGGCCTGATGGGCATGCCACGCCGATCGTTCAGTTGGGAGGATCCGAGCTTTCACCCCTATATGATCGTCGCGGTGGTCGGAGCATTGGTCATCACAGCCGCGTTGCTATCGGTTCTGGTCCAGCTCTGGGTCAGCATCCGCGACCGCGACAAAACCCGCGTTCCTGTGGGCGACCCTTGGGATGGCCGCTCGTTGGAATGGTCGATCCCAGCACCGCCACCGCCCTATAACTTTTTCATCATCCCACAGGTGACCGCGCGGGATGACTTCGCCACCGCTAAAGAGCGGGGCGCGGCCTATCCCACCCCCGACGCCTATGAAGATATCGATATGCCGCGCAATACCGGGATCGGATTCATCCTTTGCGTGACCAGCGGTATCTGGATGTTTGCGTTGGTCTGGTGGATCTGGTGGCTGGCAGCGCTGATGACGGGTGCGATGATCCTTGTCTTTATCATCTGGACCTTCGACACCAGCACCGAAATCACCATCCCCGCCGAGGAGGTCCGCAAGGAACACGAGGCCTGGCTTGCACTGGTTCACAGCGAAACCCCCGTGGATCGCGACCACGAGACGGCGACGGATAACCGAGGCCTTGCCCGACCCGATATGGAGGCGGTGACATGAAACGCGCCCCGACCCATAGCTATCCCGGCATCAACCTCGGTGAACGCCACGCCAGTGCCCACAAAGCGTCCGAAGTCGTTACCTTCGGCTTCTGGGTCTTCCTGATGAGCGATCTGGTCTATTTCGGCCTAATGTTCGCGATCTACATCACGATGATCGACGCGCAGGCGGGTGGTCCCGGCCCGCACGAGCTGTTCGACCTCAAAAGTATCTTCGCACAAACCATGATCCTTTTGACCAGCAGCCTGACAGTCGGCTTGGCCATGCTGGCTTTGAAATACAACCTGCCAAGGTCAAAGATCATTCTGTGGTTCGGAGTAACGCTGTTCCTGGGAATCAGCTTCCTTGTTCTTGAAGTCCGAGACTTCATGGCAATGGTCGAAAAAGGCGGTATCCCGCAGCGCAGCGGCTTCCTTTCTGCCTTCTACGGGCTGGTGCCGTTGCATGGGCTGCACGTGGCGGCAGGCTGTGTTTGGTTGATTGTTTTAGGTATTCAACTGCGCTTCATGGGAATGACCGATCTGGTCATCTCACGCGTCGTGCGCCTTGCATTGTTCTGGCACTTTCTCGACCTGATCTGGATCGGCATCATCACAATCGTCTATTTCGGAGGTCTGACCTATGGATAAACGCTCCGAGATGCACCGGCGCGAGCGACGGCGCTATGTCATCGGCTACGGAGGCTCACTGCTTTTGACGCTTGCGATGTTTGGCGTTGCGCAAGTGTTTGGTATTGAAACGACTGGAGTGTATTTGACCATCGGTCTGTTGGGTTTGGCGCAGCTGATCTTTCAACTGGTCTATTTCCTGCACATAGATCGTCGTCGCAGCAGCCGCGAGGATCTGGATCTGATCCTGTTTTCGACCCTTGTTCTGTTGATCATCATTCTCGGAACGGTCTGGATTTTGGGCAACCTTGCGGTTCGAATGCACTTGCACGCAATGTAGCCGGTACGTCAGCGTGTTATAACGAGACCCAACCACAACGCGCCCCAACACATCACAAGGCTGACGACGATATTGCCTGCCGCCAGAGCCAGAGTTTGCTTGCGTCGCAGCTCTAGCGATTGATAGGCGAAGCTGGAAAAAGTGGTAAACCCGCCGCAAAAGCCGAATACCAATCGCATTTCCTCCTCGCCCATGTCGACGGGGCCTCCCAGATAGCCCAGCCACAGCCCAAGCAACAGGCTGCCAAGCACATTCACTATCAAGGTTGAGAGAGGGAGGTCATGCGTGATCCGCAGCGCCACCCAATGTCGAAGCACAGCACCCAAACCACCGCCTAGGCCAAACAGAGCATGCAGGTACAGATTCGTCATGCGGACCCCCGACCTGCATGAAAACGCCGCCCGAGGGCCTCACCGGCGATTGCGGCACCCAGGCCAACGGCGATTTCCAACCCGGCCGCCGTCATTGCCGCCCCAAGCGTGTTTGCAGCCAACCGTTCAAGCTCGGCCACGAATGAAGAGAACGTGGACAGGCCACCACAAAACCCGACAGCTCCGAGGTGCAAAACGTGCGCGTGAACCCGATGGCGAATGGAATACAGCCAGCCAAGGGCGAAACAGGCGAAAACGTTGATCCCGAACGTTGCAGTCAGGACCGAAGCGCTCGGGATTTCTACTGAAAAAAACTCCCGCACTAGAGAACCCAGTGCGCCGCCGACAAAAACGGCAAGAAACATCAAGACGCGGCCTTGTGTACCTGATTGAGAGTTCTGCGTGTTCACTCTGCCTGCCCTTAATGCCAGCCTGTCAGGCGTCGCGCCTAAAAACATTAGATCGATCAAACTCGTAACGCGATTTCACAAACGCGTCTCCTTTGATTGCAAACTGTCTGAGGGCTTGCAATCAAAAGCCAAGCTGTTTCACTTTGATTTATCATTTTCGGTTTTGATCTGAATGGATTTTACGCCGCACTCCAAAACGACCCACCCAAGGAGATCAGGAATGGTTGTACGCAGGCTTTATTATTTCCTCAGCTTCGTCTGTTTGCCTCTGGTTCTGGTTTTGGGCTTTGTCTGGCACCCGGCGCATTGGCTCCTGATCATTCTGATCCCTTACGCAGTGATCGGAATGTACGACATTCTGACCACCAAACATAACGTGCTGAACAACTATCCCGTGCTGGGTCATTTCCGGTACATGCTGGAGTTTGTCAGTCCGGAAATCCGCCAGTATTTCGTGGAAACTAACGAAAGCGGTCGTCCCTACAACCGGATCGTTCGTAGCCTGATTTACTCCCGTGCCAAGGGTCAGGTCGATACGCAGGCCTTTGGCACCCAATACGACATCACGACCGTGGGCTACCACCGTGCCAATCATTCGTTGGCCCCCAAACACGTGGATGAAAGCGAAGAACGTATCATGTTGGGCGGGCCGCAATGTGAAAAGCCGTATAGCGCGTCGCGCCTGAACGTCTCGGCTATGAGTTTCGGGGCGCTGAGCGCCAACGCCATTCGGGCTTTGAATGGTGGGGCAAAAGATGGCGGTTTTGCCCACAACACGGGTGAGGGCGGGTTGTCTCCGCATCATTTGGCCGAAGGCGGTGACATTATCTGGCAGATTGGCACCGGCTATTTCGGTTGTCGGACCCCCGACGGCGGGTTTGACAAGGACAAGTTCGCAGAAAAGGCCACTAAGGACGTGGTCAAAGCGATTGAGATCAAGCTGTCTCAGGGGGCTAAACCCTCGCATGGCGGGGTACTGCCCGCGGCCAAGGTCGACAAAGAGATTGCTGAGATTCGGGGCGTGCCGGAGCATCAGGACGTCATTTCCCCGCCGGTTCATTCGGCCTTTGACGGCCCGACCGAGCTGCTCGAATTCGTCCAGCATCTGCGCGAGATGTCAGGTGGCAAACCCGTTGGTTTCAAACTGTGCATCGGTAACCCGTCAGAGTTCATGGCAATCTGCAAGGCAATGTTAGAGACCGAAATCTTGCCTGATTTTATCACCATTGACGGCTCCGAAGGGGGCACAGGGGCTGCTCCGGTTGAGTTCACGAACCGTCTTGGCATGCCGCTGAACGAGGCGTTGATTTTCGTGAACAACTGTCTGAAAGGCGTGGGCCTGCGTGACAAAATCCGCATCATCTGTTCGGGCAAAGTGGCCACAGGCTACGATCTTGTCGAAAAATTCGCGCTGGGGGCTGATATGTGCAACGCCGCGCGTGCCATGATGTTTGCGGTCGGCTGTATTCAGGCGCTGCATTGCAACACCAACCGCTGCCCATCCGGTGTGGCGACCCAAGACCCGATCCGGGGAAGGGCGGTAAACGTGCCGCAAAAACGAAAGCGAGTACATCGCTACCACGATGCCACCTTGGAGAGCTTTCGCGAACTGCTGGGTGCAATGGGGAAATCAACCGTGGCCGAGCTTCACCCCCGTGACATCCTGCGCCGGACCGCCGACGAGCGGGAGCATTCCTACGCGCAAATGCACACGATCCTTGAAGAAGGCGCATTGCTGTCGGACGCTATTCCCGCCGAATTTGCCGACGATTGGAACCGTGCGTCGGCCCAGCATTTCTAGGGTCTATTGCAAAGACGGTCGGGGATTGTTGGCCGCGTGCGAGTGGATTTTACGCACGCTCCACTCCACGGCATCCCGCATGGTTTTGCCGAGCGCGATGTCGAAAGCCTCTACCAGATCAGGGGTTTGATCGCTGGCCGAGACGACATATTCGCGGAATGAGCTTGAGGCGATGATTTTGTCTTCGAACTCGTCGATGATCTTGATGTTCATCCGCACCTCGACCCTTACCGACGTGGAATCCTCAGTTTCCGATACGACAAGACCCTGAAATTCACGCAAGTCCGGTTGAATGACATAGTCCGCGCGCAGTCCGACCGTAGATCGACCCACCGCAGCAACCTTGCCTGAGTTCTCAAAGCTCTCAACCATCAGCGCCTGCACGATCAGCGGCGCGCGATCGACCCAGCGCGCTTGCGGCAGGTATTGCACCTGAAGCGCAGTGGGCTGAATGGCGATCTGGTCAGTGTTTACGGCGGCCGTCGCCGTCGGCTCTTGCACAACGATCTGCTTTTGGACCCGGGGCAGCGAAGAAGAAAATGTGCTTTTAGGTGTCAGCAGATACAGGTTGTTGGGTTTTGAGGCCTGTCGCAGCGTACCAAGACCGGCGCAGGCCCCCAGCAACGTCAAAGACAGGGTCAGAAACAGGGTCCTAATCATTGACGGAACTCCGATGCTTGGGTGCCCAGCAGGAACCGTGCCGGGTCGCGTTCTATTCTGTCAGCCAAGCGGTCGAGGGAAATGACCAGCCGCTGCGCCTCTTCGACAAAACGGACGAATTGAGGCAGGCCAACGCGTAGGAAGTTCGACACCTGCCGGCTGTTGTCTTGTACGATCTTGTCGACCGTACCCAGCAGCTCTTTCGCTGAGTTCGAGGCGCTGAGGACATCGTCCGAGATCTCGTCGATTTTGTTGGTGATGTTTGAGACGGTCTCGGTCACCTGATTGGCCGCTTTGCGGATGTCTTCAGCCACAGGAGCCACGTCTTCGTCTATCACCCGGTTGGCCGTATCAAAGGCACGCTCGGCCGAGGCCAATACGCCTTTGGTCGAGTCCATCGCGGTGGTGATTGACGCCAGCGTGGTGTTGGCATTCGCCACAGTTTCGGTGATCACACCTAGTGAGACACTGGCCTCATTCGACAGCCGCGTCAGGTTCTCGGCCAGTTCCGAGCCGCGCTGAATAAAGGGCTTGATGTCTTCGGCCATGACGCTGTTTGCCGTTGTCAGGGTTGTTTTGGCTTCATCCAACGCGCCTGTCGCCGAGTCCGCTGCTGTTTTGACTGATTGCAGCGTCTCGTTTCCGGTCTGAAGCGTGGTTTCAGCCGCAGCGATCAGCGGGTCGAGACGTTTGGTGAACTCACCGATATCCTTGGCCGCATCGCCGATATTGCCGGAAACGGTTTCAAAATCCGACATCGTCTTGTCCAGACGCCCGGTGGCGGAAGCGAGGTTTTCGAGAATATCCGAGACGGCCTTGCGGTTCTTTTCATCGACGACTGAGTTCAACTCCTGCAACAAAGTGATCGCTTCATCGAGCACCTTTGGCGCGCCTTCGAACAGAGATTGAATCGTACTGCGTTTGCTTTTGATCACGCTGTTTTGTGGCAGGCGGGCGGCGGTGGTTGATCCTCCGGTCAGTTCGACATAGCCGACGCCGGTGACACCAAGCGACTGCAATTGGGCGATCGTGTCTTCTGTGACGGGGATATCTGCATCGACCTCAATCCTCACCCGCACTTTCGAGGGGTCGCTATCATCCAGATTTAATGAGATCACCTGACCGACAGGAAGGCCGTTGAAACTCACCCCGCCAGCAGCAGATAGACCGGAGACGTTGTCGAACAACACGTCATAGTAGGCGTATTGGCGGGTCACCTCGAACTTGGCGAGCCATAGGAAAAAGCCAAAAGCCCCCAATAGCGCTGCAAGGGTAAATGCGCCGATTAGAATATAGTTCGCTCGGGTTTCCATCGCCTTACCTGCCTTACCCCTTCTGCTGCGCCGCGCGGGCGCGGGGGCCTGTGAAGTATTCCTGAACCCAAGGATGGTCGACCTTGGTCATCTCTTCTATCGGACCTTCAACCAGTACGCGTTTTTCTGCAAGTACCGCGATGCGGTCGCAGATCGCATACAGACTGTCCAAATCATGGGTGACCATAAAAACCGTCAGGCCCAATGCCTGCTGCAACTCTCGGATCAACTCATCATAGGCGGCGGCACCGATTGGGTCCAAACCAGCGGTGGGCTCATCTAGAAACACGATCTCGGGGTCCATGGCCAAGGCGCGAGCCAGCGCGGCCCGTTTGCGCATCCCGCCCGAAAGTTCGGATGGAAACTTGCCGCAACTCAGCTGTGGCAGACCCACTAGGCTGATCTTCAATGCGCCCAGAGATTCCATCAGTTTTTCGCTCAGGCCAGTATGTTCGCGCAGCGGTGCCATAACGTTCTGCAAAACGGTGAGCGAGGAAAACAGCGCACCATCCTGAAACGCCACGCCCCAGTGGCGTTCTATACGGCGGCGATCTTCCTCGGGTCCATTCAGGACATCTACGCCTAGTACCTCGATGCTGCCTGCCGCTGGCGTGTTCAACCCCACAATCGTCCGCAGCAGTACCGATTTACCGGTGCCCGAGCCGCCCACGATGCCCAAGACCTCACCCCGCCAGACATCGAGATCCAGATTGTCATGGACAACCTGCGGCCCGAACTGATTGCGCAGCCCGCGCACGCGGATCACCGCCTCGCGTTGCGCATCTGCCTGAGTGGTCTGATGTTGCACCGTGCCGTCCATGTCAGATCCCAATCTCAGAGAAGAAGATCGAAAACAGGGCGTCGATGGCGATCACCATGAAGATCGACTGCACGACCGAGGCCGTGGTGCGCTGACCCACGCTCTGGGCCGAGCCTTTGACCTGCATGGCCTGCCAGCAGGCGATCACGCCGATGACCAGCGCGAAGAAGGGCGCTTTGATCAGCCCAACCGCCAATTGCCAAACATCAGTGCTTTCGTTCAAACGAGTAACGAACATACCGGGGCTGATGCCGAGGTCGATCCAGCTCATCAATCCGCCGCCGAACAAGCCAGCAATATCGGCGACAAAGCCTAGGATTGGGAGCATGATCAAAAGGGCCAGAACTCGCGGAACCACCAGCACTTCGATCGGGTCCAGACCCAGCGTGCGCATTGCGTCTATTTCCTCCTGCACCTTCATCGACCCGATTGAGGCAGTAAAGGCCGACCCCGACCGCCCCGCCACGATGATTGCGGTCAGAAGGATCCCAAGCTCTCGCAGAACAGAGATCGAGATCAGCTCGACCACGAATATCTCGGCCCCGAACTGTTTCAGCTGTGTCGCCCCCTGAAAGGCCAAAACAACGCCGATCAAAAATCCCATTAAAGCCACGATGGGCAGGGCCTTGAACCCGGTTTCCTCCATATGTGTAAACAGGGCGGCCCGGCGCAAACGCCAGGGCATCACCAGCGTGCGCCCAAGCCGATGCAGCGTCAGTCCCAGGAACCCAAGGATCGAAAGCGTGTCGTTCCAAGCGCCAACTGTTTTCTGACCCACGCTGGCAACCCAATCCACGGCATTGCGAGGCGGGGCAAGCTTTCCGGGATGGTCGGGGATGTTCTGCGACACGGTCTCGATCAGTGCGGCATGAGCCGGTTGAACACCCCGGAACTCCAGCTGAGCGCCAGCCGTCGTGAACCGCTTGGCAAGATCCGCAACAAGCCACGCGCCGCTTGTATCCAATGCTTCGACATCGGACAGATCCAGCGTCACATGCCCGCCCTCTGGCTGAACGCCTGCAAAAGGTCGCTCGACAGGGGCAAGCGATTGCGTCAGCATTTCGCCTGCAATACGGATCCGAGTGCCATCGCTTTCGCGTTCGGCAGAAATGGTTGGGCTGCTCATATTTGTATGTGATGTAAAAAAGCCTGAATCTGCAATGGTTGTATGCCTTTGTTGTCGGATTTACAAATCTGGGATTGCGCCGCTGCGACACTTGCAGCTAGCACGCCACGGTTGTTTGGCGCGGACCTGCTTGCCGATTGTGGGACAAAATAACCGGCTGGGCGTTCGCCTCTACACCAAGTCTAAATCTGATGCTACGGATAGGCCGCAGGGAGGGCGATCTTGACCGTTAGCGAAAAGCGCATCAAAGCGATGACGACTGCCGGGCTGAATTTGATCGGTCAGGCGCTGTCGATCTATGATAACAAATTGCGTCTGGTTCTCAGCAATCGGCGCTTTCAAGAGATGTTCGGCCTTCCCGACGACCTTGTGCAACCGGGCGCTTTGTTTCGGGACACGATCCATTTTCTGGTCACCCGCGGAGAATACGGGTCCGAGGGCGATGTAGACGAAATGGTGCAGCAGCGCGTCGAGCAAGCCATGGCGTTTGAGCCGCACTACATGGAGCGTGTCCGCCCAAACGGGCAGGTTGTCGCTGTTGAGGGATCGCCGCTGCCTCAGGGTGGTTGGGTCGCGGTTTACACCGATATCACAGGCACAAAACGCGCCGAAAACTTGCTTCGCGCCCGATCTGAGGAGCTTTCCGACCAACTGCTCAGCCATACCGAGGAGCTTTCGGCTACCAACCGCAAGCTTGCTGCCACCATTGCTGCGTTGGAAGAGGCCAAGCGCGAACTGACCGAGATCGAAGCCCGCACGCGTATGACGACCGAGATGATGCCCGCGCATATTGCGCATCTCGATGTCGATGGGCGCTACGATTACTCAAACCGGCGGCTCAGCTCGGTGCTGCCGGGTCGCCCTTCGGATATTCTGGGGCTGCATATCTCCGACGCCCTAGGCCTACACGCCTTTTCACGAGTCGAGCCGCATCTGTCAAAAGCCTATAGCGGCCAAACTTCCGTTTTCGAGTTCACGGAAGAACAGGATTCCCGCCGCATTCGCGTGTCCTTTACCCCTGATGGGGAAGGTGGCGTCTATATCATGTCTGTGGATATCACCGAGGAAACCCAAACCCGCGTTGCATTGCAACAAACCCGCCGACGCGAGATGGCCGCGCAGATGACCAGCGGGCTTGCACATGATTTTTCGAACTTGCTGACCATCATTCTGGGGATGCAGGGACGGCTGGATAAGATGAACCTTTCCGATGAAGCGCATGAATTGATTGCGGCGACCCGTCAGACTGCGCAGCGTGGTGGGCAGCTTTTGAACCGGATAGCGGATATGACGGGGAACCGGACGCCGCAGCCCAAGGCGACGGATATGCTTCAGCTGCTTGAGGACCTCCGTATTCTCGCCTCACCTTCTCTGCCGCGCGGGATGGGGCTGTCGGTGGTCAACACTCTGCCGGATCAGGCCCTGATGCTGGACCCGGGGATGGTGCAGGATGCCTTGCTGAATTTAGTCCTGAATGCCCGTGATGCTTGCGGCAACAACGGTCAGATCACCATCAGCGCCCATGCAATTGGCGCGATTTGGGTTGAGATTACGGTCTCTGATACCGGGCCGGGGTTCTCGCCCGAGGCGTTGGAGAATGCACTCAATCCGTTTTTCACGACGAAAGGCAGCGAAGGGTCCGGTCTTGGTTTGCCGATGGTCTATGACACGGTGAAACTGGCCGGAGGCGACCTGAGCCTGAAGAACACGCCCTCGGGCGCGTCAGTGGTATTGCGGCTTCCCTACCGTCCTGCGCCCCCTATGCGCGGGGGGTTGGTTCTGCTAGTCGAAGACAATCAGGACTTGCGCCTCCAGTTTCGCGACATGCTGATCGACTTTGGGTTTTCGGTCATCGAGGCAACCTCGGTCGACGAGGCATTGACGCTGGTGAGCGAACTGGATGATATTGTTCTGGTCCTGTCCGATATCCGGTTGGAAGGGGAGGCAACCGGGCTGGACCTGATGGAGCGTCTCAAACCCCGGCTGCCATGTATCTTGATGACGTCGTTGCCATCGACTGATCCTGTGTTGAAGCGCGCGATCGGTCGGGCGCCCGTCTTGCACAAACCATTCACTCCCAAACAACTTTCGGCTTTGATCCGAACCGAGGCTGCGTGATGACTCAACCTTTGGTGACCATTCTCGATGATGAACCCGAGATCCGCCATATTCTGACGGAGACCCTGCAAGACGCAGGTTTTCGAACGCAGAGCTTTTCACGGGCTCGAGAATTCGAGGCCGCGTTGAACCGTGTGACGCCCGATGTCTGTCTGGTCGATCTGTCCCTGCCAGATACGGATGGTCTGGCGCTGGTTCATCGGCTGGCGCTGGAACAGGGCGCCGCCGTCATCATCATTTCAGGACGCGCGCAGGTGCAAGACCGGGTCACCGGGCTAGAGCTTGGCGCTGACGACTATATCACCAAACCCTTCGACCCCGCCGAGGTCGTCGCGCGCGTGCGGGCGCGTTTGCGGGCGCCGAAGGGGCAGGTGGCGCATTCGGAGACGGCCAGTTTCAACGGTTGGGTTGCGTATTTTGACCGCTATGTGCTTGAGGATCAAGAAGGCGCAGAAACCGCGTTCAGCCATGCAGAAGGTGAAGTACTGCGGCTGTTTCTCGAAAGCCCCAAACGCCTGATTAGCCGCGCCCAGATGCAGGAAACGCTGGGCGGCGCGGCCGGCGAGAGCTTTGATCGTGCAATGGATGTGCGTATTTCCCGCCTCAGAACAAAGCTGGGTGAAGATCCCAAAAACCCTCGATTGATCAAAACGATTTATGGCGCAGGCTATATTTTCCTGGGCGATGTGGTCTGGCATTGAAGGTCCCGGTGCGCGCATTTGACCCTGCTTCAAGTATATCTGCAAGGGTGGGCTGGAATCTTGGGCTTGTCCTGATTAACTAAAGCGACCTCGACGACCGAGGGGCAGAGGTACAAGGCACCTCTGTTTAACCGTGCGGTTGCCCGATAAGGGCGGCGACACCGACGATCTGGAGTGTGAAATGATCGGCAAGGCCTGGGCAAAATGGCGATCGGGCTATATCGGTCGGCTTGTCGTGGAAAGTCTGCGCAAGCAAGGATGGATGTACGGCATCGCGATGGGTGCGATGGTAATCGTTGCTGCCACGACCGCTGGTACGGCTTGGATGATGGAGAACATCGTTGATGCCATGACCACCCCGGAAATGAGGTCTCAGGCACATTGGATCGCGCTTCTTGTTGTCGGGTTGTTCGGCGCTAAGGCGTTCGCTTCCTATATTCAGTCGATTTTTTTGGCGCGCGCGGGGAACCGAATTATCGCAGTCCAGCAGGAGCGGTTATACAATCGGCTTCTACAGCGCGGCATTGGGTATTTTGCCGAGATTGAATCCTCGAACCTGTTAATGAGGGTCACCGCAGGGGCGGGTGCCGCGCGGAACCTGGTAAACATCATCGTGACCAGCTTCGTACGCGACGCGCTGACGCTTGTTGGTCTGGTTATTGTCATGATTTATCAGCAACCGCTGCTTTCCGTGCTGTTTTTCGTCGTTGGTCCAGTTGCTTTGATCAGCGTGCGCTACCTTTTGAAGAACGTACGGCGAATTATGCAGGCCGAGTTGAAATACCTTTCCGAGATCATCCAGGTCCTTCAGGAAACGTCGAACGGGATCAAAGTTATCAAGGTCTTCAGCCTTGAAAACCGCATGACCGATCGGATGAACACAGCGATCAAACGCGTCGAGAAACGTTCGAACGACATCGCCTCTTTGCAGGCCATCGCCAGCCCGCTGATGGAATTTCTGGCCGGTCTTGCTGTTGCCGGCATTCTGGTTGTCAGTACTTTGGGTATCGGAGGGTCTGAGCCTCCGACGGCGGGTCAGCTGATGTCGTTTATCACGGCCCTGCTGATGGCCTATGAACCCGCCAAACGCTTGTCGAAAATGAGGGTTTCGATCGAGACCTGCATGGTACCGATTGGTCTGATGTTCGAGCTTCTGGATGAACAGGATTCTATGCAGGAGCATTCAGAACCTAAAGAGATGGTTAAAGGTCCGGGCGAAATTCGCTTGCGTGATGTGACCTTCGGGTATCAGGGGGCAATACCCGTTATCAAGGATATGGATGTCACTTTCGAAGCAGGAAAAACCACGGCCCTCGTAGGCCAATCCGGCGGAGGAAAGTCCACGATTTTCGGCCTGATCATGCGATTTTATGATCCTAATCAGGGCTATGTCGAGATTGACGGTCAGGATTTGACCGAGGTCAGCTTTGCATCGCTTCGCCGAAAAATATCCTATGTCGGGCAGGACACGTTCCTGTTCTCGACCACCGTCATGGACAATTTGCGCTATGTCGCGCCTGACGCGACCGATGAAGAAATTGTTGCTGCGGCACGCGCGGCACATGCTCATGATTTCATCAGTCAACTGCCTGAGGGCTATGACACTCAGGTTGGCGAAAACGGAGCTTTCCTGTCTGGAGGTCAGAAACAGCGGATCGCAATTGCCCGGGCAATTTTGCGCAAAGCGGAAATCCTTCTGCTGGACGAAGCCACAAGTGCGCTCGACGCAGAATCCGAAACTTTTGTTAAAGAGGCGTTGGGCAAACTGACGGAAGGGGTCACGACAATCGTAATCGCCCACCGGCTATCGACGGTTCTGGAAGCGGACAACATCATGGTCGTTCAGGATGGTCAAATCGTTGAGCAGGGGACCTTGAATGTGTTGTTGGAAGAAAATGGTGCATTCAAACGCCTGTTTGATCAGCAATTTAGAAAGCCTACTTCCTAATCGGTCTGCGTCTTCCCGCGACTTCAATGTATTGAAAGTGATGAAATGATCAAGCCTGCACTATTCCCGCAGCGCTTGATCTTTAATCTTCACGACCGGTTGGATCAAGTAGTCCAGAACGGTTTTACGCCCAGCCAGAATATCGACCTCGGCAACCATGCCGGGAATGATTTCAACAGCAAGCCCCGAGGCGTCGAGCATCGTACCATTCGTCCGGATCTCAATGACAAAGACCTCTTCATCATTGCGTTCAGACCGGGTGATAGTGTCTGCACCAATACGAACAATTTCCCCGTCCAGCCCGCCGTAGCGGGCGAAATCATAGGCGGTGATTTTGACTTTGACGGGCTGTCCAGCGTGAAGAAACGCGATATCTTGCGGGCGAATATAGGCTTCGACCAGTAAACTGTCATCCAGTGGAACGATCTCGACCAACTCCTCCCCGGTGCGCGCAAGACCACCAATCGTGGTACGGTGGATGCGGTTTACGATGCCGCGCGCCGGAGATTGAACCTTTGCGCGGGACGCCCGATCCTGCAAAGCTGGTAGCATTGGTTCTAGAGCGGACAGTTCAGCGGTTGCGACGGCGAGGTCGGTCAGAGCATTGCTCCGAAATCTCCTGCGCGCCGCTCGAATTCGGTCGTCAATCTCTTCCAGACCGGTTTTTAGTCGACTGGTCGCAGCCTCGGCTCTGACCCGGCGACCCTTCCATTCCGCCTCGCTGCGCCGTAGCGCCAAAAGTGTGGTCGCGGGTTCCATTTTGCTGGCGACCAGAGGCGCCATCATTGCCCTTTCCTCAGCCAGAACATTCAATGTCTCTTCGGCGGTGACCTGATCCACCAATCCTTCTTCGTATTTCTTATGGCGTTGTTGTTGCTGTCGCAGCAAAATATCAACTTCAGCCTGCAGTTCGGCTTGCCGACCCTGATACAAAGCCCTTTCAGATTGAACGACATCTGGGGCGCCTGTGACGAGCGCAGCGTCAAACTGAAGGTCCCGCCCCTCGATCTCGGACTGTAGCCGCTGGATCCGAGCCATCAGGCCAAAAGCACGTTGTTGTTCCTGATTCAACTGACTGTCGATTTGGGTCGTGTCGAATTCCATCAACAAGGTGCCGGCTTGAACCACTTGACCTTCTCGCACGTGCAGTGCCTTCAAAACACCTGGCTCTGTTGCTTCGATGATCTGGATGTCTCCAGATGGCACGATCCGGCCATCCACGCGGGTTACGTCGTCCAACTCGGTCAGATACGCCCAAAGCCCGGTCGTGAGGAGGCATGCGAGAATTGCCACAAGCAGAAGAGAGTTTCGCAAAGGTGAAGTTCCGCGCGTCGCGCGTGCCAATGAGGCAAGATCATGATGCTGCGACATTCAGGTGCCTCCTGTTTTGACTTGCATGTTGTGAAAGAAGGCTTTTGGGCCCGTCTTTCGCAATTTGACCGTCGGCAATGACAATAACGCGGTCCACCAATTCCAAGAGGCTAGGACGGTGCGTGACGATCACCATTGTCGTGTCCGGGGTCGCCTGCTTGAGGCGGGTCAGAACGCGCGCTTCGGTTTGAACATCCATGGCGCTCGTTGGCTCATCCAGCAGTAAAACCGATGGCTTGCCAATCATGGCTCGCGCCAAGGCAATCGCTTGTCTTTGCCCACCAGAAAGCCCTTCACCCCGTTCCGCAAGCTGTTGATCATAGCCTGCTGGATGGCGAGCTACGAAGTCTTCAACTCCGGCAATATACCCGGCTTCAACTACTTCTTCGTCGTTTGGTCTGATAGCGCCACTGGCGATGTTTTCGCGGATAGAGCCGGAAAACAGCCAAACATCCTGTAGAACAGAGCCGACACCGCGCCTAAGGTCGCCTGGGTCAATTTGCCGAATATCCAACCCATCCAGCATGACCGACCCGACCCGAGGCGCATAGAGGCCCAGCAACAGTCGCGCAATTGTGCTTTTGCCCGAGCCAATTTGGCCAAGAATTGCGACTTTCTCACCGGGGTTGATGGTGAAGGAAACACCTTTCAACGTATCTTCGGATTGATCCGGGTATGTGAAATGAACGTTGCTAAATGAGATTGCACCTTTGAAGCTTGAACGACTGATCCAGGTTCTGCCTTCTGGTCTCTCGCTATCTGCTCGCATAATCTGGTTGAGGTTTCGAAAAGCGCTGCGCGCCTGATTGTACCGCGTCAAAGTTTGCGCCAATTGCCCCAGAGGGGCCAAGGCACGGCCGGTCAACATGACAGCGGCGATCAAGGCACCCATGCTGGCTTTTCCTTCCATGACCAGGAACACACCATAGAAAACGATCAGAACTTGCGCCGCCTGTTGCGTGAGGCCGGTCAGGTTCAGGGCGAATTGTGCAATCGCGCGACTGCGAACTCCGTGGTTCGATTGTCGTTCAATCGCGCTTTCCCAACGGGTACGCATCTGACGATCTGCAGAGGTGGTTTTTATGGTTTCGAGGCCAGAGACGGTCTCAACAAGAACCGATTGTTTGGATTGACCATCCTTGAATTGGCGTTCGGCCAACCGCGATAGGATAGGTTGGGCGAGCAATCCGGAAATCAGCACGATGGGTACCGCCATCGCAGGAACGATGGCCAGCGGGCCGCCCACCAGGAAGATCACGAAGACAAACAGAGCGATGAAGGGTAGGTCGACGATCACAACCAATGTTGCGGACGTGAAAAACTCGCGCAGGGTTTCGAACTCGCGAACTGTATTTGCCGTCGCGCCGGTCGATCCGGTGCGAGATTTCATTTGAATATCGAGTAACTTGTCAAAAATGCGCCGTCCCATCAGCCTATCAGCCTTTTGGCCGGCCTGATCAATGAATCCAGCTCTTAGAATCTTGAGTAGGAAATCGAATCCAAGGGCGAGGCCTACGCCTATGGTCAGTGCAATCAGAGACTCCGTTGCTTCGTTGGGAAGAACGCGGTCATAGACGACCATGATGAAGATAGACGTTGAAAGTCCTAGAAGATTGGCGAGCGCTGCTGCGAGAATGACTTGGCAATAGGACCATCGACTGGACGCCAAAGCAGACCAGAACCAATGTCCAGACCTTTGGATCTCGCCGCTCTTATTGATATCTTGATGGTCACGGCGACATAGGATTGCATAGCCGGTATACGCTTTTTCCAACTGTTTCTCGGGAATTGTCCCGATTCCTGACCCGATGCAAGGGTCATACACCAATAGCATGCTGTCGTCGCTGCGCCCATGATAGACCACGGATCGTCCCCCCTCCAGCAACAGTATGGCTGGTGACAAGTCGTCATCCAATTTGCTCAGCAAGCGCTTACCATACCCTGCCTGAAGACCGCTTTGGCGGGAAAGCGCCAGTGCATCACTTATCGAGAGGCCATTTTCCAAATTTGACTGCGCGGCAAAGAGAGACGCTTTTGTTATTGGACGTTCAAGTGTCTCACCCACATGCAGCATACACTTTTCTAGTTCTGTTAAACGAGATGTGTCCGGTTGGGATTCGTGCCGCGTCATGTCTCAGTTCCTCTTCGGCAAGTTAGGGCAGCGAAGGAATGGAGTGCGTCCGCTGATCGAACCTGTTTTCGGTTTTGGCCCGCTGCATGGCAACCAGGGGTCATTGGGCATAAGCATGTAGCTCCGAATTCGGACCCCAAGAGGTTTCGTTCGTTTGCGCATCGGCCAATGCAGACAAGAAGCCGTCGGCATTCGTCTTCCGCGAAAGATCCACCGAGCTCGGATTTTGTGTAATTCGTGATTGTGCTTGGGCCAACCAAGCTATGTGAGACAGTGAGACCTGATGCGCGTGGACTAGCTGCAGAGCGCCACAAGTTGTCAGTGTGGCCAGTTGCCTATTGGTCAAACTGTTCAACCCATCGGGCGAGATACCCCAACAGCCCTTTGGTAAAGAGCAACCCGCATGTTGGGTGAGTGGGGCCAACAAGTTCATATCCGCAAGCACATCACAAACGGCCTTTGTGGTTTGTGCTGACGACATTCGACCTTGGAAGAACCTCTTTACGGCTTCAAGATTGGAAGAAAGCGCTCCTGTTTCACGGTAGAACGCCTCATCTCTGGGGTCATCACTGATCAAGCCAAGGGATTCGTCGATGAGCAATTGGAATTGAGCGTCCTTGACCTGCCCACCTCTTGGCATTGGTTCGGCATCGAAAGGCGGGCACCTCATCGCAGAGGGCAAGTAGGGCGCCAACCATATGCCTGTTTCAGACACAAATGGGTTTTCAGCCTCTTCTGTCAGGGAAAACACTGCGACCGGCTCTACCCCGCTCTCCGTTTTGCGGAACACAAGCGGGAAAGCAGCCGCTACGGGGAAAACTTCTGCCGCAACAACTGAACATTCGGTCACGTGCCTTGTATGGTCGAATGAGGTGAAGCGTTTCCAGAACTTGTGACCATACCTCTGGAATGAGAGGGGTTTGAGGTGGGTTTTTGACATGGCAGCCTTCCAAGCTCTCGGCCAATCCTAGAAAAGGACTAGGCGGTGGCACCTGTCGGATCGGTATGCAGGATATTGTCTGCACTCAGGCTGCTCAGATCATTCAGACCATCGAACACGGCGAGCGTATTAACAGTGACGTCGTCTGATGCAGAGAAGCTGGCTTTGACGAGCTTGGCGTCGGTTCCATCGGTTGTCAGGGCATAGATCTCGTCTCCGGCCTGCGCTCCGACCAGGCTCTCCAATGACAATTCAATGGTGCTGGCCGTGAGGTCGCTGAGGATGGTCGTAAAGCCGACGAAGCCTGTATCTATTCCCAGATTGCCGCCTTGGCTCAGGAACTCCACGTCCGTTCCCGTGCCTCGCAACGTGGCGACGTCGAGGCCCCTGAACATCAGGGTATCTGCGACTTCCGTTGCAGTTCCGGTGCTGAACCCCGTGATGATATCCGTGCCATTGATTGCAGGGTCTGCTTCGAACACAACGATGTCTCGGCCTGCCTCTGTCAGGTCAATCGTATCGTCGCCATCGCCCCCCCTGATGATCGTGTCCACATTGCTTGCACCTATGACATCGTCAGTGGTCGTCCCTGATTGGTAGACAGAGTCGCCTCCGTTTGGCGTGACGATCTTCAGCTCAAAGGGTTGATTGATGTCCTGAATGTCGACGGAAAACTGCACGAGAGGGGCCGAAATGTCGGAGAAACTGAGTGTGGCTCCGGCGAAATTGACGAAACTGGGGTTGGCTGCGTTCACGGCAAGAGGCAATTGCCCGTTGAATATGATGGAGCCGCTGTCAAAGGTGACCTGAGCGGAGTCGAACTCTAAACGCATGTCTACAAATAACCCGCTCGACAATTCACGGTCGGCTTCCGAATAGACCGCGAACTGGACGGTTGAGCCGCTTCTGCCGACTTCCGAGATGACATAGGCTGCGGGCGTATGAGCCGTGGCTTCAGCACTCACCGGAAGGGGATCAGGCCCTCCTGATACTGTTGCTTCGGCCGAGAAGTTCAGATCCGTCCCGGCTGTCGTGGCGGCAAAAGCTGAGGCTGCGATAGGCGCAGACCATGTTCCATTTGCGGCGACGGTTGCGGTGCCAACGGATGTACTGCCCAACAGGATATCCACTGTCTGCCCAGCGGCCAGACCGACCGAAGAACCGCTAATTGTAATCCCGGAACTCTGCGCATCGGCAAGAGAGATTGCCCCATTTGTTCCAATCGAATCGAGGTTCAAGGTTGGTCGGAAATCGGTTGAGAAGTAACCTGTTGCCGCGTTGGAGGTATTGCCTGCAGCGTCTTCAACCGATGCCGAGATCTGGAAGCTAGTGCTGTCTGCCAAGGCCGCGAGATCGCCGGTTGGAATATCCGCACTCCAACTTCCGTTCATTGCGGTGGCTGTATAGGTCTCGCCGTCCAAGTTGATGGTTACAGTGTCTCCGTTGTCGGCCGTTGTTGTGCCTGAAACCGTCAGGTCCTGCCCACGTTCCACGATATCCAGGACTGATCCGATGGACAGTTGATCGAGGGTAATGCTGGGTGCCGCAAAATCAGTTATGAAGCCCATTGTGGTCTGGGACGTATTTCCAGCTGCATCAGCCACGGTCGCGGTGATGGTATAGCTTTCCTGATCCTGAAGCCCCAAAAGATCGGACGCATTTGTCACCAATGTCCAATTGCCACCAGTGACGGTTGTCGTCTCGCTGATGTCAACCGTGCCGTCGGCGCGTGCGATCGTGATAGATACAACCGCCCCTACGCCTGCACCGCTAGTGCCTGAAATGGTCAGGTCCGTCGCCCGCTCTGCAGCGTTCATGATCGAGCCGTCGGAAACACTCGTGATCGCGATGGTCGGATCAGTGAAATCAGTATCGAAGCTGCCTGTCGCCTGAACAGCTGGGTTTTCGGCGATATCCGAGACATCTGCTGTTACCGCAATTGTTGCTCCGTCTGCCAAGAGTGCCAGATCAGCGGCTGGTACCGTAACGGTCCACGACCCGCCTGAAGCCTCGGCGGTATAGGTGAGCCCATTCATCCCAACGGTTACGGTTTGATCGTCTTCAGCTGAGGTGGAACCCGAAATGGTCAGGTCGGTTCCGCGCTCCGCCGCATTCATGACAGCACCGTCCGAGAAGCTGTCGACGGTCACCGTCGGAGCGCTGACATCCTTGGTCAATTGCGCCGTTGCTTGAGGCGCAGCCAGCCCGTCCGCGTCAGACACATTGGCTGTTATCGTAAAATCGCCGCCATCGGACAGAGATGCTAGATCGGCGGTCGGTACGGTAACGCTCCAAGAGCCACCCGAGACGAGGTCCGTATAGGTCTGGCCGTTCAGCGTGACGGAAACCTGCTGGTTGTCGCCAACATTTCCGGTTGTGCCTGAAATGGCAAGGTCTGAACCGGCCTCGGCAGCGTTCAGGATATCACCTACGGACAAGGGCGAAATGGCAATGGATGGGCCTGAGAGGTCGACGGGCACCGTGGCCGTCACGGTGGTCGCCGGGTTGCCAGCCGCATCCGCGAGCGTAACACTGATTTCTGCCGGAGTGCCCGTCGTCAACCCGGCAAGATCCGCGTTGGGAATAGTGACAGACCAACTGCCGCCCAGTGTCGTGCCGGTAAAGGACTGCCCATCCAATACAAGCGTTACAGTTTGGTTGTCCTCAGCCGAGGTCGCCCCGGTCACGGTCAGATCGCCGGTTAAATCAATAAGGTCAATGGACCCTCCGCCGACCGGATCGAGCGTGAGGGTTGGAGCCGTGAAGTCCGTATCGAAGCTGTTGCTGGCTTGAACGGCCGTGTTGCCAGCGCGATCCGAAACGTCCGCTGTCACGCTGATGGTTGCCCCATCCGACAAGGCTGCCAGATCGGCGGCTGGAACGGTTGCCGACCATTGGCCGTTGGACACCGTACCGGTGTAAGTCTGACCATTCAGAGTGACGCTCACCGACCGCCCGTTTTCTGCGTCTGTCGCACCACCTACGACAAGATCTGTTCCCTGCTCGGCGGCGTTCATGACGGCGCCATCCGAGAAACTGTCAATGCTGAGTGTTGGTGGGATGGTGTCTACGACCACGGTTGCCGTCGATACGGAGATCTCGTCCCCCAAGGTATCAAGCATACGAACGGTCACTGTGGACTGGCCTTGGGCCAGGGCGCTCGCCTCGGGCGCTGTGAGGGTGACGGTCCAGTTCCCTTCGGAATCCGGTGTCACGGTCTTGGTCACGGAGCCGATCGTAACCTCGACCGAGGTCGCATCGTCCGGCGCAGTTGCGTTGGTCAGAGTGTTGTTGAGGGAGGTGGCCTGCAACTCTGCCAAATTCAGCGTCGGGAAGTTTGGCGTAGGGGCTGGATCGTCCCCGCCGCCTCCGCCGCCGCCACCTGCCGCCGCAGCACCGGCGAGACCAATACCCGCCGCCGCGGCACCCACACCGCCCAGACCACCTGCTGCTGAGGCGGCTCCGGCCTCGGCAACAGCGCTGAATTCGACGATCTGCGAAACCATCGCCTCGGCGATCATGATCGAGCCGCTTTCAAGGACCTGAACATGTTCAGCCGCAACAACCATGGTGCGGCCGTCGAGCATTTTCAAAAGAACATCCCCATTGTCCATCAGCTTTGCAGATTTCACACCCGGGATCGTATCCGCGAATTGGAACGCATAGAGTTCCTCAACCGTCGCCTGCGCAAATGCCGGAAGGGCCAGCAAGGTCGACACCAAACTGCCCGCAATGCCGCGCCCGGATAGTTTGCGCAGATTGCGTTCGATCCACGAGCGTTTGTGTCGATCACGGTCTGCCCCTGAAAGATCGGCTGGCGTTTCAGTATGGCGCTCAGGTGTCTTCATCGTCTTGCCCCTCAGATTTGGTGTCCGCGATCCTGGGAAGGCTGTCCTCGACATGACGCTTTGTTCATCTGTCTTGCCTTCCGGTTACCGCCGCGGGCGAACCTGAAAAAATTGAGTTAAACTGAAGCCGAACTCCTCGTTTTCACCACATTCCCGCTTTTGTTTCGGTCTGGGCATCAGATCATCCTCAGGTCACTGCCAAGGGTGGCATCGGGGGTGATCAAGGTGATGCTTCAATTCGAAACTGTGGTTGCAACGGGAAGCCCGGCGCTCGATTCAGGTATCGGCGATACGGCTTTAAAAACGTTTAACGGGGATACGTATCTCTATTCCGTCACCGGTCCGTTCGGTGGCGTTGCCGCCTGGCGCCTCACCGAAGGGGCCGGGCCGCAGCTTTTAGATACGGTCTATCACAGCGGCCCGATCCTGTATCAGGTGGGGCGGACGGGTGTGCCAATCACCTTGGGCGCTGAGGACCAACTGGCCCTTGATATCAACAATGCAACGGGTTTGGTGGGGTATACTCTGAACGCGGACGGCACCTTTGGCGATCTGCAGGAAACCGGGACGCTCGTCGGTGGCGGAGACATCTCGGCGATGACGCAACTGGCCGTCGGAGGGCAGAGCAATCTGACCCTCGCGCATGAAGATACCGATCAGATCGGCAGCTATCAGATCAACCCAGACGGCACACTTTCGGTCGTTTCGCTGGTCTCAGGCCAAGCCGATTCGATGCATGCTGCGACGGTCGGGACCGAACAATTCGTGATCACCACAAACGCTGCAAATAGTGAAATCGCCGTGTTTGACGTTTCCGCAAGCGATGGCAGCCTCAGCGCTCTGGACAACAGTGCCGCTGTTTCAACGATGGGAATCTCTACGCCCACGGCGATCGAGGTGGTCGAGGCCTATGGCCAATCCTGGGTCATCGTGGCGGGGTCGGGCAGCAATTCCCTCAGCGTGATGGGATTGCGCAGCGATGGTCGGTTGATCCCCAAGGATCATGTTCTTGATACGTTGAATACCCGGTTTGAATCCGTGCAGGACCTGTCGGTGATCGAGGTGAATGGCCGTGCGTTCGTCGTTGCAGGTGGGTCCGACGATGGGGTCAGTCTGTTCACGCTGACCCCGAATGGAAAGCTGGTCTATCTGGACAGCTTTGCCGACACGTTGGATAGCGGGTTGGGGAACGTCCAGACTCTAAACCTCGCCCATATCGGTGATGAGCTTCAGGTGCTTGCAACCTCGCAGCAGGATCCCGGACTGACGCAGCTGAGCGTTTCTTTGGCAAATCTCGGTGCCGTCCTGGACGGTAGCGGGCCGGTTATGGGCACGGCGCAAGACGATATGCTCAGCGCGGGGGTGCTGGATGCCCAACTGTCTGGCGGGGAGGGAGATGACATCCTCATTGCAGGGAGTGGTGAGACGACGCTGACAGGCGGGGCAGGAGCCGATATTTTCGTCATGCAATATGGTAGTGACCCCACGACGATCACGGATTTCGAAGCTGGTAACGATCGGCTGGACATGTTCGACTATCTACTGCTGCGCACCCCCGATCAATTGACCTTTACTGCCACATCCCAAGGGGCCGACATCCAGTATCTGAATGAGGTCGTCCACGTGATTTCCTCAACCGGCACGCCGTTGACGAAAGAAGAAGTCTTTGGCTCCGGGTTTGGCGAGCCAGATCACATCCCCGTGGATTTCGGCACCTTCGGCGGGTTGGAGCCTGCAAGCTCGGACGGTATTCAGGGCCGCGTGAGCGTCGATTCTGAGGCCGCCAATCCGGGCCTTGCAGATGCTGAGGTCAAGTTCACTCCGACCGGAGGCGGCCCCGTCACCGCAACCACGGATGAGACCGGACGCTTCGATCTGAACGTTCCGAACGGGACGTTGACCGGAGAGCTGGAGGTCGTCAAAACCTATTCAACAGCGAGCGGACGGGTCAACGCTCTGGATGCGTTGCAGGTTCTGCGTATCTCGGTTGGTTTGGATCCGACATGGGGGCCGGCGGCTCCGGAGAACCTGATTGCCGCCGATATAACACAGGACGGAGCCGTCAACGCACTGGACGCGCTGTCCATCCTGCAAGCGGCGGTCGGACAAAGCTCACCCTATCCGGCGAAGTGGGTTTTTCTAGACGCAGATGCCGACCTCTCAGGGATAACGCGAAATGCGGTGAATTATGACACGCAGTTGGATGTTACGGTCCAAGATGGTTCGTTTGCGATGGATATGACCTCTATTCTTTTGGGAAACATCGAGTCGTTTTGACGGTGTTTTGCGGGCATTTTGCCCGGACTGAACACTCTTTCCCAAACCGGTTTGCGGTCCTGTTGAAAAAGTTGAGGGGCGGGTTGTCGCACTCGCGAACGCAGAGGATGGTCGCTTGCCCCTCACTTTAGCCACTCCGAAATACATTTTTTTTACGCGCTGGTCCCAAAATAAATTGTCATGGTTGACAATTAATCTTCAATCATTATTTGTCATCAATGACAATCTACGAGGCCGCAATGCCAAGACCATCACTGAAAGACCAACGATCTCAGGAAATCCTGGATGCGTACCTCACATGTGTGGCGCGGTTCGGCCTTGACGGCGCGACCCAGGAACGGATTGCAGAGGAAGCTGGCGTCAAGCGCCCCCTGCTGCGCCACTATCTTGGCAACAAGGACGAAATGATTGCTGCACTTGCCGAGTACACCCTTGAAGGCTTTGCGATGTCACTGGACGGCCTGCGACACGCCCTGCCAGACAGAGCAACGCCAACCGATCTTGTGGACGCTCTTTTTGCCGAAAACAGCGGAACAGATCCGCGGCTCATGCTGGCCTATCAGGCACTGGTAACTGTTGTTCCGGATCGTCCCGAATTTCGGCAAGATCTTATGGACAGCCTGACTGCCTTCTTTGACGTTGTTGAGGATGTCCTGAGGCGCGCTGCCCCTGACGCGCCGGATACTAGCATTCGCGCCGTGACTCAGGGTATTTCCGCAATCTTTGTCAGCATGGATGCCCTGTCGCCACTCGAGCCGCCCAAAGTCTGGCGCGCGGAATTGAAACTGGCGGCTTCTTTGCTGGCCTCAACACTAGAGGCCGAGCGATGAACCACTCCAGAACCGCGAACTATATTGCTCTGCCTATCCTGTTGGCTGCTGCTGTCCTGGGTTACTACTGGGTCTGGGGGCTGCTCTTCCTGTGGTGGACTATTCCGACCATCCTGAATGGTCAGGCCTTTCTAGTGTTCGAGATCAACCGAGACGACGATCCAGTTCTATTCTGGGCCATTGCCTGCCTCTGGGCCTTGTCAGGACTGATGATGCTCGCCGCCAGCTTTTTTCCGCAATACGCCCATCTGATGACCTGAGGGAACAAGATGACCAAAATGTATCATCATCTGCCTGTCGAAGCATATACCTCGCAGGATTGGTTCGACCGAGAACAACAACAAATCTTCTCACGCACCTGGCGTTTTTCGGGACTGGTTGAGGATATCGAAGGCCCTGGGCACTATCTGTCGGTGCAGGCAGGTCTGAACAACCTGTTTGTCGTCATGGGGCGCGATCACCGGCTGCGGGCCTTTCACAATATTTGCCGCCATCGCGGTACACAACTGATCCGCGCGGTTGGCAAGACGCAAAAAGCGCTGACATGTCCTTACCACGATTGGACCTATGATCTGGAAGGCAATCTGATCTCCGTCCCCGATGAGGCGTCGGAATTTCCCGGTGGTATCGATAAATCCTGCCTTGGCCTCAAACCGGCCAGCGTAGACGTCTGGCGCGGTATGCTGTTCGTTCATCCTGATCCGAACGCGCCCACGCTCGCGGAGTGGTTCGGAGAGGTCGATCCATTCCTTGGTCCGCACAAACCTGAGGAATTGGTAGAGTACACGGAAGGCCGGAACACCTATGAGATCAAGGCCAATTGGAAAATCGTTGTCGAGAATTACATCGACGTCTATCACCTGAGCCACCTGCACTCGAACACCCTGCACATGTATGATCATGCCAAGGCAGAATACGGGTGGAAGGGGCCGCACTATTACTTTTGGGAGCCTCCGTCCGCGGAGTACGCCAAGGACCATGAGGCGAACCTGCCGATGCCGCGCGCGATTCCAAAACCCCATGTTGGCGCCTGGGTTCCAATGCTCTTTCCCGGCATTGGTATCGGGGCCAGTGAGGAAAGCTGGAACCTGTTTATCATTACGCCACTGGCGCCGGACCTGACGCGTATCGAAAACCGCACGAAGCTGGCCAACGTATCAGACTGGGCGTTTCAAAAACAGCAGTGGAAAAGCTGGGGCTTTTGGAAGGACTTTGGCGGTGCAAAGTACCAAGGGGACGACGTCGCCGGCGAAGACGATCCGATGGCATCCGGAGATTTCACGACCGAGGATATCTATGCCTGCGAACAACAACAGAAGTCTCTGAAAAGCCCGTATCTGGAAATCGGCCCGGCTGGGATTGGCGAAAACCCGATTACCCAGCACCAGAAAGCCGTGTTGGAGTTCATGAAGGATGATTGAACAATGCGGAGATCGCTCATGACGCCCGTTCAAGCCACCCTGACAGGCGTGTTCATCGCGTCGGCTTTGGTGCTGACAGCGCAAGCAGACACGCCTGAGGAGATCTCTGCCCGTGTCCTTGCGGCTCAAGACGAAGATAGCCTTCTGGCTACGTGGGAAATCTGGCATCCCGAAGCCACACACCGGATCGTCCTCAAATACGGTACCGAGCAGGAAGATGATGTCTTCACTTATCGTGTGGGAGATGTGGCGGCCGCTACCGATGCTGAATTCTCCAAGGATCTGGCGGACTACAAGGAAACTGAGCGATCCAAGCCTAAAATGACCACCCGCACTGAAGATGAGGTCCACCACGTAACCGCGGTTACGGATGTTGAATATGATTGGCAAGGATATGAAGGAAAAATGCGTCAAACAGATGAGTTTGCCTTTGAACCTTACCTTGGCGGGATGGTGATCCGCTCATTGACCACCACATATGACTACCGATGATTGGGTGTTTTAATGCGACGCGACTTCTATCCATTGACCGTATCTGACATCCGCACAGAGATCGGCGGTGTAGCCACAAGTGTCACTTTAGATGTCCCTGCCAGACTGGCTGATCTGTTTAAATGGACGGCAGGACAACATCTTACGGTCAGATTTCTGATCGAAGGACAGGAGCATAGGCGCAGCTACACGATCTCAAACCCTCCTGGATCCGCACTGCGCATCACTGTGAAACGTGTGAAAGACGGGATCGTGTCGAACCATATCGGTGATGCTCTGTCGGTAGGGGATATCATCGAAGTCAAGCCCCCTTTTGGACAGTTCACCTTAACGCCCGGACCCCTTAAACGCCGCACGCACTATTTCTTTGGCGCGGGCAGCGGCATCACGCCTTTATACGCGATGATCAATGCCGTTTTGACGGACGAGCCGCATTCCGTCGCCCATTTAATCTTTGGCAATACCAACGCGAACAACATCCTTTTTCGGGACGAGTTGGAGCATTTTCAAGCGCGATACCCAAAACGCTTTTCTGTGCGCCATGTTCTGTCACACCCGTTATTGCTCAGTTGGTTCAGCCCTTGGCGCACGGGTCGGTTGGACGCAAACACCGTTCAGGCCGCTATTGCCGAGACCCCACCTGTAGCGCAGGACGTGCAGTACTGGATCTGCGGTCCGGGCAGCATGAACACGGACCTGCGGGCGGCGCTCAAGAATTTGGACGTGCCAGAGGATCGCATTCACGCGGAAAGCTTTGGTGGCGATGTCAAACCCGATCTCAGCACGTCAGGAGTCGCGGCGACAGCCCGCATAAATCTGCATGGTGCATGGCATGATGTACCAGTGGCTGCGGGTCAAACCATACTGGAAGCTGCTCAAGCGAAAGGTTTGAACCCACCATACAGTTGCCAGTCCGGTGTTTGCGGTGCCTGTGTTGCCCGCCTTACCGAAGGGGCCGTCCATATGCGGAACCGAGTCGCACTTGAAGACGACGATATCTCAAAAGGACTCATCCTGTGCTGTCAAAGCGTTGCGACACAAGAAAGCATCGCCTTGAAGTTTGAGGGGTAGACTCGGGATCACGAAAAACGCAGGCAGAAGCCAAGCAAACAAGTCGGAACCCCACATCGCAAGTTGAAGGATTGGAAGTGGTGGCTGCTAGAAGATCAAATCTCTTTGCAGACCCGCCTCCTAACCTAACACACTGGTATTTGCCGCCATGTCGCAGCAGATGATGCCGTCACCTGCCTTGTTACTCAATTTGTGGAATGACGGGATACAGATCGATTTTTCATTGCACCAGAAGGATTTATTGGGTACCCGAGGCATCCCGCGCTTTTTGCCTTGTGCGATCAGGAACTTGGCCGCGCGGTTTTGAAGGGTCTAGCCCGGATCGAGCAAGTCAACTGATCCGGGCTTTCAATCAAAGACCGTCGCGGGATGGAAATGGGCCCGCGTTACAGGTGCCGCTAGACAGAGACTTTGGCTCGTTCAGGTTGCGGCCCTGCAACTTTGCTGGGTGTCCCCGACACGTAGACTTTCTCGATCGCGCGGTCGTCTCCCATCATCTGCAGAACGAAAAGCTCTTGCGCCAGGCTGTCCACGCGGTCCATGCGAAGAGCCATGGCCGGGGTGCTGCGTGCGTTCAGAACGACGACATCCGCTTCACTTCCCGGGGCGAGCGTGCCGATTTTGTCTTCGAGGCCCAGAACGCAGGCATTGCCGAGGGTTGCCCAATGGAATGCTTGCAAAGGGTGCAGGGCTGTCCCTTGCAATTGCAGGACTTTGTAACCTTCGTTCAGGGTTTGCAGCATTGAATAGCTGGTGCCAGCACCAACATCCGTTGCGATCCCATTGGCGATTCCGCGCGCGCTCAGCCCGGCATGATCAAACAGGCCGCTGCCTAGAAACAGGTTCGAGGTCGGGCAGAACACGGGATGCGCGCCGGTTTCGGCCAGCGCGTCGATCTCGCGCGGCTCAAGATGGATGGAGTGTCCCAGCAGGGTTCTCCGTCCCAGCAAACCGTAGGACTGGTAGACATCCAGATAGTCCCGCGCCTGCGGATAGAGTTTTTTGGTAAAGGCAATCTCGTCCTTGTTTTCCGATAGGTGTGTCTGGATGTGGCAGTCGGGATGCTCTTGCGCCAGCGCCTGGGCCATGGCCATCTGGTCCGGGGTTGAGGTGATTGCAAACCGGGGCGTGATGACATAGCCGTTGCGTCCCTTGCCATGCCAGTCGGTGATCAGAGCTTTGGTGTCGTCATATCCGGATTGGGGCGTATCCTGCAGCGCCTCGGGCGCGTTGCGGTCCATCAGGACCTTTCCGCCAAGCATGCGCATGTTGCGTCTGGTCGCCTCGGTAAAGAACGCGTCAGCCGAGGTTTTGTGGACCGAGCAATAGGCAACCGCCGTCGTGGTGCCATGCGCAATCAGCTGATCATAGAACGCCCGCGCCATGGTCGCGCTGTGCCCGTCCGAGGCAAAGCGGGTTTCTTCTGGGAACGTGTAGGTGTTGAGCCAGTCCAAGAGCTGTGCGCCCCACGAGGCGATCACCTGCACTTGGGGGAAGTGAATGTGGGTGTCGATAAAGCCCGCCATAATCAGATGAGGGCGATGGTCTGTCACAGGCACGTCTCCGGCCTTTGCGCTGATGGCCGAGAATGGGCCGGTGTCCTGAATGATCCCGTCCCGGATCAGCAGCGCGCCGTCCTCAAGATAGGTATAGGCGCCGATATCGTCGCCATTTTGAGGTTCGCGATGAAAGGTCAGCAGACGACCGCGCAGCAATCTCTGTGTCATGGAATGTCTCGTATGTCGTGGGAAAACGGGCAGAGGGGCAGCCCTGAGGCTGCCCCGCCATGGTTCAGGCCTGTTGTGCAGGTGTATCGTCGTCGATCAGATCGGGCTCATCTGGGACGATCACGCGATGCTCAAGATCCTCTTTCGGGGCGAGCATCGGGTAGAGGTAGAGGAACCCACCGACGATCAGATAGCCGATGGTAATCCCGTCGAATTGCGGCATCTGCAGCGTATAAGAGTGGATGATCCCTACCGCCGACATCAGCCCGCCGGCGACGGCAAACGCCCCTGCCATGCGGAACCGGCCGTCAATCACGTCGGCCACAATGGCCCCCCAGATCAGACCGGTGATGATCGCACCCTGGCTTAGCGCCAGATGTCCTTCGTAATGGGCACCCTCCATCAACAGCGCGGCCGTCAGGCCTTCGTCACCCAGCGCAGGCAGGCCTTCGACGCCGCTACTGCGAAGTGCGTTCATCAGCGAACCCCATTTGACCATCAGAAAGGCCGAGATATGGGGCAGGATCGCGAAAGATACCGCAGCCATATGCATTGGCTTCACGGCCCAGGCCGTGTTGGTGATCAGGCTGACCGAGACAAAGACCAGAACAGGCGCCGCAGCCGCAATCGGGATCAGGCCCGCGAGGAAGGATAGGAAACCAAGGAAAGCGGCAGCCGCGATCACGACGGCCACCCCCACGATATAGCCCGCATGTGCATCAAGCCGCTTGTAGGCCGGATGACCGATATAAACGGTCGTCGGGAATGGAGAGCCAAACAGCGCGCCCAGCATCGTGCCCGCGCCATCCGTTACCTGGCACAGCCCGACGGGGTAGTGATCGCCCGCGGCCTCGGCGGATTCCACGTTGTTCATGGTTTCGATGAAGTTGTAGATCTGGACCGGGATTAGCACCAGAAACAGCTCAGGGTTGGCGAACAGGTACTGAACACCGACGATGAGGTCACCGAAATAGGGGATTGGTGGGTAGAAGCCGATGCCGCTTGTGTCGATTTTCGATTCACCAAGGATGATGGCAATCACCGTGCCCGCCGCAATCGCGACCAGACCGGCAGGCACGTTGCCCGGCAGGCGGAACCGCCCGATCAGACCCCAAAGGATGAACAGCAATGAGGTAAAACCGATGATTGGGTTCTCAAACACCTCGGCCAACGGGACTGAGCCGATAAAGACCAGCGCAATGCCACACAGCGTGCCAAGCATCCCGGCGCGCGGTGTAATCCGCTTGAGGTAAGGACCCACAAACGCCCCAAGGGCTGCAACGATCCCTCCCATGAAACCCGCGCCGATACCGACCTGCCAGGCCAGCATCGGGTCGTTGGTGGCCCAGTAAATGGGTCCGATCACGCCGAAAAGATAGACGAACATGACCGGGGTCGAGATGCCGTAGGGCAGGGCGGTGACATCTTCGCCCTTCCTGGTGGCCGCCCATTTGGCGAGAAACGTATAAACTCCGACACCGGCTAGGATTGCTATAGCGGCACCAGGCACGATGCGGCCAAAGACGATCTCGGCTGGCATCTGGAACACGAACTGACAGACCCCGGAAAGGATCAGCAGGTTCACTAGGTTATCCGTAAAAAGCGCCCAGAAAGCGCTGAAGTCGCTGCGGGTAAACAGCTTGTATTCGTAGGTCCTCCCGTCCATGACGGTCTCCTCCTCTGATAGGACCGGAATTGCCTGGTGGATGTCAGGCGGATCTCCCTCTCCGGTCGTGATGTTGGCCCGCAAGGGGCGCCTTGGTTGCCCCGGTTGGGGCGGTCGCGGCAGTTTCAGAGGTCAGTTCAGCCATCACCTCAGCCACCACGAAGGCGGCTATGACGCTGGGCCGCTTGTCGCGGCTACCGCTTGCCCCGATGGGGCATCTCAAATGTTCGATGGATTGTCCGTCACACTGTTTGTGTGCCCAATTCCTCAGCTTGATCCGCTTGGTCGCGGATCCGATCATCCCGACATAGGCCGCATCCTGACGTTCAAGCGCGGCGGTGGTCAGCAGGAAATCCAGCCCGTGATCATGGGTCAGGACGATAAAGGCGCTGCCGGCAGGCGCGCCGAAGATTTCGGCTTCGGGGATTGCACTCAGCCGGGTTTCAACATCCGCATTGCAGAGGTCGATTTCCTCGGCCCGTGTGTCAACGAGAATGCAGCGCACAGGCAAGTGCTGAAAAAGATCCGCAAGCGCGCGCCCCACATGACCAGCTCCCATCACGTAGACATGTGGCAAGGCATCGTCGCGTCGCGTCGCCCGGTCGGTTGCAGCCCCTTTGTCCGAGGACCGCATGCGGGTCAGTTGCAGCTCGACCCGTCCCCCGCAGCATTGGCCAATTTCGGGTCCGAGCGGTACATCCATATCCCGCTGTAGCGACCCGTCCCGCAGCATATCCCGCGCGGCGTTGATAGCCATGAACTCAAGCTGCCCACCGCCGATCGTCCCCCAAAGCGCATTTGGCGCCACGAACATTTCGGTCCCTTCGTTGCGGGGCGAAGACCCGCGCACACGCGTCAGCGCGATACGGATCACGCTGCTTTGTTCGGACAGAAACGTCTTCAGGGACTGCTCGGCGGGCATCGCTTAGGAACCGTTTTGAAGGCGAGCAACGGCCATGAGGACACGCTCGGGTGTGGCTGGGGCGTCCAGTCGAGGACATTCCCGGTAGTCGGTGACGGATGCCACAGCCATCGACAGGGCCTCGAAGACCGAAATACCCAGCATGAAGGGCGGCTCGCCCACGGCTTTAGAGTGTTTGATCGTCAACTCTCGGTTTTCCGACCAATCGGCGAGTTTGACATTGAAGACACGCGGGCGATCCGAGGCCAGCGGGATCTTGTATGTCGACGGAGCATGCGTGCGCAGGCGACCGGCATCATCCCACCAAAGCTCTTCGGTGGTCAGCCAGCCCATACCCTGAACAAAAGCCCCCTCAACCTGACCCTTATCGAGAACGGGATTCAGTGAGCGTCCGACATCGTGCAGAACATCCGTGCGGTCGACCCGGTATTCTCCGGTCAGGGTATCTATGGTCACTTCCGAACAGGATGCCCCATAGGCGTAGTAGTAGAACGGACGGCCTTGTCCCTTGTCACGATCCCAGTGGATTTTGGGGGTTTTGTAGAACCCGGCTGCCGACAGCTGCACACGCGCCAGATAGGCCTTTTTTATGAAGGCATCGAAGGGCAGAACATCTTCGCCGATATGGACATGATTGGTGAGAAAGATCACCTGCTCGGGGCTCACATCCCATGTTTCCGAGGCGAATTTCACCAGCCGTTCCTTGATCTGCTCGACCGCATTCAACGCGGCCATTCCGTTCAGATCGGTGCCGCTGGAGGCTGCAGTGGCGGATGTGTTCGGGACCTTCTCGGTCGTCGTTTTGGTGATCTTGATCCGGCTGAAATCAACCTGAAAGGCCTCAGCCACCACCTGCGCGACCTTGGTGTTGAGGCCTTGCCCCATTTCGGTGCCGCCGTGGTTAAGATGGATCGAACCGTCTTTGTAGACATGCACCAGTGCACCGGCCTGATTGTACCACGTCGCCGTGAACGAGATGCCGAATTTCACCGGCGTCAGCGCGATCCCCTTTTTCAGGATCGGGGAGGATTGGTTGAAAGCGATAATGTCCTGACGGCGCTGGCGGTAGTCTGAGGTCTCCTCCAACTCTCCGACCAGCCGGTCCAGAATGCTGTCTTTGACCACCTGATGATAAGGCGTCACGTTCCGGTCTTCGATTCCATAGAAATTGACCTTGCGCACATCCAGAGGGTCCTGACCCGTGGCATAGGCAATTTCCTCGATCATCCTTTCCGCCGCGA
Organism: Ruegeria sp. B10; assembly: GCF_056539825.1. Classification (NCBI taxonomy): domain Bacteria; kingdom Pseudomonadati; phylum Pseudomonadota; class Alphaproteobacteria; order Rhodobacterales; family Roseobacteraceae; genus Ruegeria; species Ruegeria sp. B10. Next base: position 18,069 of record NZ_JBQFVP010000009.1, on the reverse strand, counting down.
TCACCCCCTGCGGTCCGCCAAATCCGCGGAATGCGGTGTTTGAGACCGTGTTGGTTTTCATCGGGTGGCTGTTAAGGCGCACATTCGGATAAAAATAAGCATTGTCTGCATGAAACAGCGCCCGGTCGGTCACCGGCCCCGACAGATCAGCCGAGAACCCGCAGCGCGCGGCAAAGTTGCTTTCAACAGCCTGAATGCGTCCCGCAGCGTCAAAGGCCACGTCATAGTCGATCACAAAGTCATGGCGTTTTCCCGTCGCCGTCATGTCCTGATCCCGGTCGGGTCTGATCTTGACGGCCCTGTTCCACTTCTTCGCGGCCATGGCGGCCACAACGCAGAACAGGTTCATCTGGCTTTCCTTGCCGCCAAAGCCACCACCCATGCGGCGGACATTGACCACAACGGCATTGGACGGCACGCCAAGCACATGGGCCACCATATTCTGCGCCTCAGACGGATGCTGGGTCGAGCAATGCAAAACCACATCATCATCCTCGCCCGGAATGGCAAAGGCGATGTGACCTTCAAGATACATGTGATCCTGACCGCCCACGCGCATCCGGCCCTTAATCCGGTTGGGGGCCGCCGCCTGAGCCGGGGCAACATCTCCGCGCTCTAGCTTGAGGGGGGCGGTGACATGCGGGTAGCCTGCGTTTTTGGCCTCAATCGGATCTAGCGCATGGGGCAGGGGTTCGTATTCTATGTCTGCCAGCTCGGCGGCACGGCGTGCGATGTCGCGAGTTTCGGCAATGACGGCAAACAGAGGCTGGCCGTGAAACTGAATGGTATCGGTTGGGAAAACCGGCTCGTCGTTCAGATGCGTCGGGCTTATATCATTGATCCCGGGCACGTCATCTGCCGTCAGAACCCCAACAACGCCGGGTGTCGCCAGAACCTTCGCAAAATCGATGCCCAACAGTTTGGCATGGGCCACTCCGGACACGCCAAGATAGGCGTGCAGCGCGCCTTGGGGCAGGGCGATATCGTCGGTGTAGTCGGCCCCTCCGGTAACATGCTTGATCGCGCTGTCGTGGTTGACGTCGGTGTGGGCGGCTCCAACGATGGAAACGGTGTCTTTCATTGTGTCGTCTCCTTGTTACGCGCAGGCCAGTTGAACGGGGGTGTCTGTCTGGGCATCGTGCTCAAGGAAGAACCGACGCAGCAGGTTCTGGGCAATCAGAATCCGATAGTCGGACGAGGCTCGCCAGTCGGTCAGGGGCGAGAAATCCTGAGCCAACGCCGTTGCCGCAGCTTCGAAACTTTCCCGCGACCAGGGCTGACCGTTCAGAGCGACCTCGGCAGCAGATGCGCGTTTTGGCGTCGCGGCCATGCCACCCATAGCGATGCGGGCGTCGCGGATGATGCCATCTTCAACCGAGATATGAATTCCTGCCGCGACCGAGGAGATATCCTCATCCCGGCGCTTCGAGATCTTGTAGGCGGCGTTCAGGTCTTTTGGCTGGGGAAGGGGAACGCGGATGCTTTCGACAAATTCGTCCGGTTGGCGATCCTGTTTGCCGTAGTCAATGAAAAAGGCTCCAAGGGGCATTGTCCGGACATCCGGCCCACGGCGCAGCGTGATTTCCGCTCCAAGCGCGATCAAGACGGGCGGCGTGTCCCCGATGGGAGAGCCGTTGGCGATGTTGCCACCCACTGTGCCCATATTGCGCACCTGCCACCCGGCAATACGATCCCAGTATGAGGCCAGGTGCGGTAGATGCTCGGAGAGCAAGTCTTGGCAATCGGTGTAGCTGGCACCTGCACCGATCAGCAGGTGTTGGCCCTGTTTTTCAACTGTTTTCAAGTCTTCGAGATGCCCGGTAAAGATCGCCGGTCCGATTTTGCGCAGGAATTTCGTGACCCAAAGGCCCACATCCGTTGCGCCCGCGACAATGGTGGCCTCCGGATAGGTCTGCAGGCACTCGGCCAAGTCATCCACGCTGGAGGGAAGGATGCTCAGATTGTCCTTCGGCCCCGTGACAACGCGCCGCCCGTCTTTCAGCGCTGCCAGACGCGCGGTCATGGCCTCGCGTTCGGTGTTCAAGTAGTCCGAGGCTGGGGTGCCATAGCGACTGACTGCAACGGCCGCCCGAATGATCGGCTCATACCCGGTGCAACGGCACAAATTGCCCTGCAAAGCGGTTTCGACCTGCGCCTCTGTTGGCTCAGGCGTTTGCATCCACAGCGCATAGAGCGCCATCACGAAGCCCGGCGTGCAGAACCCGCACTGACTGCCGTGATGGTCCACCATAGCTTGCTGTACCGGATGCAGGCGACCTTCGTGGCCGGACAGATGCTCAACCGTCACGACATGGCAGCCGTCTAAAGAGGCGAGGAACCGAATGCACGCGTTCACCGGAGCATAGGCAAGTCCTGTCCGCCCAAGCCGCCCGACAAATACGGTACATGCGCCGCAATCGCCTTCGGCGCAGCCTTCCTTGGTGCCGGTCAGTCGTCGTTCGAGACGTAGAAAATCCAGAAGAGTCTGGTCGGCTGATAGGTCTGGAACGGATACATCCTTGCCATTTAGGACAAATCGGATGTCAGTGCGCGGCGTCATGCTAATCTCCCTCTACACCTGCCTTCGGGTGGGTCGCCGCAGGACCATAGAGTCAGAGATTGAGTCTTAAAATCGTCGGAAATGACAAATACTTTCAACAAAACGTTGAAAAATAAATCCCACCGTCGCAGTCTTCCCGCAGTCGGAGGAATGAATGTCATACATCGAAAGCTTGCGGGTCTTCGTTAGGGTGATGGAGCTTGGCAGCATCACGTCCGGCGGCCGTGACCTGCGGCTGACACCCGCGGTGGCCAGCAAACGTCTGAAAGAGCTGGAGAACCATCTGGGCGTGCGCCTGTTCAACAGAACGACCCGCTCGATGACGGCAACAGAGGTCGGCGAGGTTTTCTATGATGAGGCCAAGGCCGTTTTGCTGGCGTTGGACCACGCCGAGGCGCGCGTCGCCAGTTTTTCGGACGCCCCTCGAGGCGCAATCCGCATCACAGCGCCGCTGGGGGTTGGGCGCAGAATCGTTGCGCCGCTGGTGCCGGATTTCTCGGAGCGTTATCCAGAGACCGAGATCCGCATGCGCCTGTCCGACCGCAAAGTGGACATGATGGCCGACGGTCTGGATATTGCGTTCTTTATCGGAGAGCCGGGCGATTCCACGATGAAACTGCGGAAATTCGCGGATTGCGACCGGCTGCTATGTGCCTCGCCCGAATATCTGTCAAACTTTGGTGTGCCTAAAACGCCGGATGACCTATTGCACTCTCAGCACAATTGCCTGCTGCTGCGCTACCCCAGATCGCCCGAGTATTTCTGGACCCTGAATACCGATATGGGTCCGCGCAAGCTTGAGGTTCGGGGCAAGTATGATGCGGATGACGGCGATGTCCTGACGGACTGGGCCTTGGCGGGCAAGGGGATCGTCAACAAACCGCGCTTTGATGTGAAAGAGTATCTCGCGTCAGGCCAGTTGGTTGAGGTTCTACCCGCGACACCGCCATTGCCGACCATCTTCGGCTGCCTCTATCCGCATAAAAAACTTCAGGATCCCAAAGTCCGCCTGTTCGTCGAACACATCGCGAAAAACAGCAAAAGGTTCTTTGGATAAAGCAGCAGGCGGGGCCTGTATCACCTGCTACACGTCGGGATCTACTGGCCTCTGACTTCTCGCACCCATGCGATGATTGTCTGACGGGCTTCGTCATCCATTTGAACCGCGGCTGGCGGCGGCATAGCATGGCTGATCCCGGCCTGCAGATAGATTTGATCAGCCTGACGAGCGACATCGCCGGGCGTTTCAAGATACACTTTCTTGGGTGCCCATTTCATTGTGCCATAAACCGGCTCGCGCGCATGACACATGGAGCAGTTGCCCAGAACCATGTCATAGGCCGCCTCGAACCCCTCGGCCGAGGCGAATTTCTGTTCATAGGGTGTCAGTTCGCGCGCTTCGGCTTCTTCCCATGTTTCGCCGGACCGGACCGAGGACAGCCATGCAATCGCGATCATCAGAAGGACCGTTACTGCCCAGGTCCAATGAGGGCCTGTTCCGGTCGCATGCATGGTGTTGAAATAGTGGCGAATGGTGACGCCGGTCAGAAAGATGAGGCTTGCAATGATCCATGAATATTCAGTGCCGAAGGCCAGCGGGTAGTGGTTCGACAGCATCAGGAACACGACCGGCAGTGTTAGATAGTTATTATGAGTCGAGCGTACCTTGGCAATCTTGCCGTACTTGGCGTCAGGGGTTCGACCCGCCTTGAGGTCTGCGACCACGATGCGCTGGTTCGGCATGATCTGAAAGAACACATTGGCCGTCATGATCGTTGCGGTAAACGCCCCAAGATGCAGCAGCGCGGCCCGTCCGGTGAATATCTGGTTGTAGCCCCAGGACATGATCACCAGGATCACGAACAACAACAGCATCAGAATGGTGGGATGATCGCTCAGCTTGGATTTGCACATCTGGTCATAGAGCAACCAACCAATGGTCAGCGACCCGCCCGAGATCAGAATTCCCTGCCACAGCGCCAGATCGACCTTGGTCGGGTCCAGCAGGAACAGCTCTCCTCCGACCCAGTAGATGATCATCAGAAGCGCGGCGCCGGACAGCCATGTCGTGTAGCTTTGCCATTTGTGCCAAGTCAGATGCTCGGGCATCCGGGCGGGCGCCACGAGGTATTTTACGGTGTGGTAAAACCCGCCGCCATGGACCTCCCATTCTTCGCCATAGGCCCCATCTGGCAGCGCAGGGTTTGGCTTAAGCATCAGGTCAAGCGCGATAAAGTAGAAAGATGCCCCAATCCACGCCATCGCTGTGATCACGTGCAGCCAGCGGACGGAAAAGGCAATCCACTCCCACATCACGGCCAGATCATACATGGGTTTGCTCCTAAGATTCTTTGCTTCCGCTCACTCTATGCGAGACTGCTTTGTTCTGGTATTGCTAGCAAAGACCAAGCAGTATCAAAAAATGCAAAAAAATGTCTTATCTAGATAACATCAGAACCTTTGTCCGAGTCTACGAGTTGGGCAGCATGTCCGCCGCTGGCCGTGATCTGAGGGTTTCTCCGGCTGTCACCTCGGCGCGGATATCGCAATTGGAGGAGCATCTGGGCGTGCGGCTGTTTCAACGCACGACGCGCAGCCTGACGCCGACGGAACAGGGGCAATCGTTTTATCGGGGGGCCGCTGAAATACTTGAGGCCGTTGAAAATGCCGAGGCTCAGATCGTCAATATTACCGAGAATCTGAAAGGATCTCTCTACGTGGCTGCGCCGCTGGGTGTCGGTCGCAGACTGATCGCGCCGCAGGTGCCAAAGTTTCTGGCCGAGTACCCCGAGGTCAATGTCAGGCTGAGGCTGACAGATCGAAAAGTCGACCTGACAACAGAAGGTCTGGATCTTGCGTTCTTTCTTGGGCAGCCCGAGGACAGCAACTTGCGCATTCGCAAGATCGCCGATGTTGAAAGAGTGCTGTGCGCATCCCCAAAATACATCAAAAAACGCGGAATGCCGGCAAGTGGAGACGATTTGATCGCCGACAATCACGAATGCCTCAACCTGCGCTTTCCGGGCGCGACCGAGTTTCAATGGCTTCTCAGAACTCAAACGGGGCCAAAGCGATTTCGCGTTTCTGGCCGCTATGAATCAGACGATGGTGATGTGTTGACGGATTGGGCGCTTGCGGGTCACGGGATCGCGCTGAAGCCGATCTTTGAGATCGCACAGCACCTTAAGGCCGGAAATCTAGTTCCGGTCGCAACAGAAACGCCACCAGAACCCATTCAGATGGCGTGCCTGTTTACGCACCGCCGCATGCAAGACCCCAAAACGCGTCTGTTCATGGAGTTTATCATAGAGCGTATCGGATCCTCGATCGCTGCTGCGAACAACTAGAGCGACAAGGCCTCAGCTGCCGCGGTAGGTAGAGTATCCAAAAGGGGAAAGAAGCAGAGGCACATGATAGTGAGACTGCTCGGACATCCCGAACCGGATCGGTATCACATCCAGGAATCGAGGATCTTCGGGCGGGGTGCCTGAGGCATCAAGGTACGCGCCAGCATAGAAAATCAGCTCGTATTCGCCCGTTGAAAACTCGGATTGCGGCAGAATCTGTTCGTCGGTTCTGCCGTCGTCATTTGTCACCAGTGCTTTCAGCAAGGTGCGGTCTGTGCCATTGATGCGGTACAGCTCGATTTTCAGTCCTTCGGCGGGACATCCCCGCGCAGTATCCAGGACATGTGTGGTAAGGTAACCGGTCATTTGCGCCACTCCTAAAGTTGCTCATTCCTTAGTCTGTTTTCTCGTCCGAGGGCAAAGCCAGAGTATCCGAAGCTGCTTTTCGTATTTTTTGAAAAATTTCTTTGATTATCCGGAGTATTGAGGAACTCAAGAAGAAGGAAACAGATGTGAAGCCTTATCCACGAGATATGACCGGCTATGGCAGTCAAATGCCCAAAGCCAACTGGCCCAATGGGGCCCGGATCGCGATTCAGATCGTATTGAACTATGAAGAAGGTGGCGAAAACAACATCTTGCACGGTGACGCTGCTTCCGAGGCATTTCTGTCCGAGATCACCGGTGCGGCCCCTTGGCCAGGGCAGCGGCACTGGAACATGGAATCGATTTACGAATACGGTAGTCGTGCCGGGTTCTGGCGTGTTCACCACCTTTTGCAGGATCTGCCTGTGACTGTTTATGGCGTGGCGACCGCTTTGGCGCGTGCCCCGGCGCAGATTGCGGCGATGAAGCATGCAGGCTGGGAGATCGCAAGCCACGGGCTGAAATGGATCGAACACAAGGATATGGACCCGCAAGATGAGCGTGCCCAAATCCGCGAGGCGATCCGACTGCACACGGAAGTCACCGGCCAGCCTCCGCGCGGTTGGTATACTGGTCGGTGCTCGATGAATACGATCGATCTTGCCGCCAAAGAGGGCGACTTTGCCTATATCGCGGACAGCTACGCCGATGATCTGCCCTATTGGATCAAGGCAGGGGGCAAGGATCAGTTGATTGTGCCCTATACGATGGATTGCAATGACATGCGGTTTGCGATTCAGGCCGGGTATACAAATGGAGAGCAATTCGAAAGCTATCTGAAAGACAGTTTTGACATGCTCTATGCCGAGGGCACTGCGGGTACGCCGAAAATGCTCTCGATCGGGTTGCACTGCCGCTTGATCGGCCGTCCGGGTCGCGCCATGGCGCTGAAACGCGCGTTGGACTATTTCAGACAACATGATGGTGTCTGGTTCGCGACACGTGAACAGATTGCCGATCACTGGGCAAAGGAATACCCGCCGATGCAACGCCTCACCCCGTCCGAAATGGACCAGCCCACCTTCGTGTCGGAATTTGGCGGCGTGTTCGAACACAGCCCATGGATTGCCGAAGGCGCGTTTGACCTTGAACTGGGACTGACCCATGACAATGCGGCTGGCGTCCATAACGCGCTTGCGCGTGTTTTCCGCACCTCCACGACCGAGCAACGCCTTGGTGTCCTGACGGCGCACCCGGATCTGGCGGGCAAGCTTGCCGCCGCCGGGCGGCTGACCAAGGAAAGCACGGCGGAACAGGCTGGGGCCGGTCTAGATATGCTGACGGATGAAGAACGCGAAACCTTTACCGCGTTGAATGAGGCCTACACGGCCAAATTCGGCTTTCCTTTCATCATCGCCGTCAAGGACAACACGAAGGCCAGCATCCTGGAGGCCTTTCACCGTCGCATTGACAGTGATCGGGACACCGAGTTCGACGAAGCCTGCCGTCAGGTCGAACGGATCGCCGAGTTGCGCTTGATCGAGAAGTTCTCGGAATGACCATCGATTTGAAGCTGCAGCCCCTGACCTCCGATGCCTTTGCGCCGTTTGGAGATGTGATCCAAGCGGCGGGTGAGGTGGACAAGTACATCAATCAGGGCAAATGCGCCCGCTATCATGACCGCGCGGAGTTGGATTTCCACGACGGCCGTGCGGGGATCAGCGTGTTCCAGTCCGAGGCTTTCAGCCTGCCGACCAGGCTGGATATGGTGGAACGTCACCCTGAAGGCAGTCAGGCGTTTCTGCCATTGTCGGATAAGCCGTTCGTTGTGGTTGTGGCCCCCGATGAAGACGGAAAACCCGGCCACCCGATTGCGTTCATAACTGCGCCGGGGCAGGGGGTGAACTACCACCGCAACACTTGGCACGGGGTACTGACCCCGCTCCATGATCCGGGCCTTTTTGCGGTCGTGGATAGAATTGGAACTGGACCCAACCTACAGGAGCATTGGTTCGAGTTCCCGTACCTTATCGTCGAATAAACCGCGTTAAGATGCGCAGGGTATCGCAACTTCCCTGCGCATGAGGCTGGAAATCCAGCGAAAATTCAACGCCTATCAACATCTTCCGGGTGGAATGACATTGGCCGGGGCGCTTACCCCGGGCCGTCAGCCAGCGTGTCCGTTGCACACCGAGGAACGACTTGTCACTCGGAACCAAGTTTCAGCGTTTGCTTTGGAGTCAGAAATCGACCTCGATCGCGATCCCTTTTACTACGGCAAGGTCGACCACCGCTGCGGCCACCGCAAGATCCTGCAGACCAACGCCCGTGCCGTCAAACAATGTGATCTGATCATCGGCCGAGCGGCCCTCATGCGTTCCATTGATGACCGCGCCAAGCTGAGCGACGTCGCTTTGGCTGATCAGACCTTCTGCGACGGCGTGCTGTGCCTCGCCAATGGTGATGGATTGCGCAACCTCGTCTGTGAAGACACTCGCTTTGGCCAGCAGGGCGGATTCGACCTCTTGCTTGCCTTTGGTGTCTGTTCCCATGCAAGCAACATGCGTTCCGGGGCTGACATGGTGCGCCATCAACGACGGCGCAAAAGCCGAAGTGATCGAGATGATCACATCCGCTTCGGTCATCCCGTCAAGTTCGACCGCCTCAAATGGGACACCTGCCTCAACAGCGACTTTCTCGATATTGGGCAGCATTTCCGGGTGGTAGTTCCAGCCAATGACCTTTTCAAAGCTACGCTGTTCCAGCGCGGCGCGCAGTTGAAAGGCGGCCTGATGGCCCGCCCCTATCATGCCGATCACCTTGGCATCTGCGCGGGCCAGATGTTTGATTGACACTGACGAGGCCGCCGCTGTGCGCAGCGCCGTCAGCAGGTTGCCGCCCACCATCGCTGAGGGTTTGCCGGTGTCGGGATCGAACAGGAAAACCGTGGATTGGTGGTTGATCAACCCGCGTTTCTCAAGATTGTTTGGCCAGTAGCCACCGGCCTTCAGGCCCAAAGTCAGGCCGGCGCGGTCAAAACCACCCTTGAAGCCATACAGAGCGTCTTCGTGGCCGATAGCCTCACGCACGACAGGGAAGTTATAGGCATCGCCCGCGGCCATTGCCGCAAAGACGCTCTCAACGGCATCAAAGGCCGCTTGGCGGGTCATCAATCCGGCGATCTCGCGCTCGGGTACGATCAACATGTCAGTCTCCACTTGGAATTCGTTCGCCCGCGCGATTCCCCGAAGGGAGAGGAGGCACACGGGCGAGGATCAGGCTGCTGTCGAGCCAGATTTCTTAGATTGTTTGGCCTTAGTAGGCGCGACCACGGGCAGATACGGGCCAGACGGCCTCAACCTTGCCGTTGCGCACGCCGACATACCAATCATGTACATTGGCCGTTGGGTCGCAGTGACCGGGCACCAGCTTGAGCTTGTCGTTGACCTTGAGAACACCATCCGTATCCATCACAACGCCATGCTCGTCCGAGCATTTAATGTACTCAACGTCGTCGCGCCCAAACACGACGGGTAAGCCGCTGTCTACCGATTGCGCTTTGAGGCCTGCATCGACGATCGCCTTGTCGGCTTTGGCGTGGCTCATGACGCTGGTCAGGATGAACAGAGCGTTCTCCCACTCACCCCGGTCGATACGGTTGCCGTCCTTGTCCAAAATGCGGCCGTAGTCGGCATCCATGAAGGCGTAGGACCCGCATTGAAGCTCATTATATACGCCCGAGTTGGATTCGAAATAGTAAGAGCCGGTACCGCCGCCGGAAACCAGCTCGCAATCGATTCCTGCGGCTTTCAGGCCGTCAACGGCGTCTTTGACCATCGCAATTGCGGTATCCAGCTTTTCCTTGCGCGCCTCGTAGCTGTCGAGATGCTGCATCGCGCCCTGATAGGCCTGAATGCCGGTGAATTTGAGATTGTCGGCCGCCTCGACGGCTTTGGCAATTTCGATCACCTGAGGTGTTGTGGTCACCCCGCACCGTCCCGCGCCGCAGTCGATCTCGACGAAGACCTCAAGCTGAGTGCCGTGATCGACCGCTGCACCGGAAAGGTCTGCGACATTGTCAATATCGTCGACACATACGATGATGCGGCTGCCGAGTTTTGGCAGGCTGGCCAGGCGGTCGATCTTGGCGGGGTCGCGTACCTGGTTCGAGACCAACACGTCCTTGATCCCGCCACGCACGAAAACTTCAGCCTCTGAGACCTTCTGACAGCACACGCCCACGGCTCCGCCGAGGCGTTCCTGAAGTTTCGCGACATCGACGGATTTGTGCATTTTGCCGTGGACGCGGTGGCGCATACCGTGGGCCTTGGCATAGTCACCCATCTTCTTGATGTTGCGTTCAAGTGCATCGAGATCCAGCACGAGGCTGGGGGTCTGGATATCTGCTTCATCCATTCCGGGCTTGGCCGGAATGTCATAGCCTACTTCGAATGAGTCGAGATTGGTCATATCTTTCATGTCCGTATTCCTGTGTCGGGATTGATGTCTGTTGCGACTGGGTCAGGTGTTCAGCCAGGGCAGCTTGTCCAGATCGACATTGCCACCGGTGATGATCAGGCCGACCCGCTTGCCTTTAAACGCGTCGGGGTTCTTGAGGATTGTGGCCAGAGGCACGGCCGAGGACGGCTCCATCACGATCCGAAGGTGTTTCCACGTCAGCTTCATCGCGTCGATGATTTCTTGTTCCGAGGCCGTGTAGATCTCGGAAACGTGGTTCGAAACGAAGTGCCATGTCAGGTCTTTCAGGGGCACCAACAGGCCGTCAGCAATGGTTTTTGGCGCGTCATCGGCGATGATGTGGCCCGCCTTGAAACTGCGATAGGCGTCGTCGGCCTGTTCAGGCTCCGCCGCAATGATTGCGGTTTCGGGCGCAAGGGTGGACAAGGTCAGGCACGTGCCAGACACCATGCCGCCGCCGCCGATGGGGGCAACCACCGCGTCCAAACCATCGGTCTGTTCGATGAATTCGCGCGAGCAGGTCCCCTGTCCGGCGATCACTCGCGGGTCGTTGTAGGGGTGGACAAAATCCCCCCCCGTGGCCGCCTGAACTTGGGCGAAGGTCGCCTCGCGAGAGGTGGTTGAAGGCTCACACTCGGTGATTTTTCCTCCGTAGCGACGCACCGTGTCTTTCTTGGCCTGAGGCGCCGTGCGCGGCATCACCACGTTGCATGGAATACCGCGCCTCGATGCGGCGTAGGACAGGCACGACGCGTGGTTGCCCGAGGAATGGGTGGCAACCCCTTTTTGCGCCTGATCCTCGTCAAGGCCGAACACTGCGTTGGTGGCGCCGCGCACCTTGAAGGCACCCGGTTCCTGAAAGTTCTCGCATTTGAAGAACAGCTGGGCGCCCGTCAATTCGTTCAGGTAGTCCGAGGTCCGAACCGAGGTCCGGCGGATGTAAGGCTCAATCCGGGTATGCGCTTCGAGCATGTCCTCATAGGTCGGGATATACATGGAGAGGTCCTTCATCATGCAGCGTCCTTTTGAACGGCGGCTGGATGGCCACGATAGTATTCCTGGGCCGCCGCCACGCCCGAACCCAGTTGGATGTTGAGGCCCAGGTCGACCATGCACATTTCGGCCGTCGCGATCCCCGACAAGGCCATAACATCGGTCAGGCTGCCCAGATGTCCGATCCGGAAGACCTTGCCAGCGACTTCTCCGAGGCCGACGCCAAAGGCGACACCGTATTTCTCGGCGGCATGGGTGACGATATCGGTCGCGTTGAAACCATCCGGCGTGCGGATCGCGCTGACCGTGTCGGAATAGACCGCAGGGTTCGCGGCACAAAGGTCCAGCCCCCATGCGCCTACAGCGGCACGCACCCCTTCGGCAATGCGGGTATGGCGGGCAAAGACGTTCTCCAACCCTTCCTTCAGCAACATGTCGCAGGCCTGGTTTAGGCCATTCATCAAGCCGACGGCAGGCGTGTAGGGATAGGCGCTGTTTGCGTAGCCCTTGGCCATGTCATGGACGTCAAAGAAGGTGCGGGGCAGGGTGCCGGTTTTGGAGGCTTCCATCGCCTTTTGGCTAAAGCCGACGATCGCGAGACCAGCAGGCAGCATGAACCCTTTTTGCGATCCGGTGACGGCCACATCGACGCCCCATTCATCAAAGCGGAAATCCATCGACGCGATGGACGAAACACCATCAACGAACAGCAATGCAGGATGCCCTGCCGCGTTCAGCGCCTTGCGCACGGCAGCGATGTCCGACTTTACGCCAGTCGCCGTTTCGTTGTGTGTGGCAAGAACAGCTTTGATCTCGTGGTTCGTATCGGCGGTCAGGATCTCTTCGTAGCGGTCGGCAGGCAGGCCTTGGCCCCACGGGGTTTCGACGATCTCGACGTTCAACCCATGGCGTTGGCACATGTCGATCCAGCGATGGCTGAACATACCGTTGCGCGCGGCCAGAACCTTGTCTCCGGCAGATAGGGTGTTGGTCAAAGCTGTTTCCCAGCCGCCCGTCCCGGTCGAGGGGAAGATGAACACCTCGGCGCTGTCGCTTTTCAGAACTTTCCGAACACCTGCGCGGGCAGGGTGCAGAATTTGCCCAAACAGCGGTGACCGGTGGTCGATCGTGGGCATGTCACAAGCCTTGCGCAGGCTTTCAGGGATATTGGTCGGGCCTGGAATGAAAACGGGATTTTGAAAGCTCATGGATGGTCTCCTTCCGTCGTTGGGGACATCCTAAGGCCAAGCTTCTTGATTTTAAATTTTTTTGAAAACGATTTTCAAAAAATAATAATCGAGATTTAAATTATAGTTGTCAGTATCTTATGTTTTTCATATGATGAATTAAAATTTCGAAAAATCCGAAGGTTCTTATGGTTTCTCAAAAAAATGGCGCTGGCTCCCTTCGAAAAGCCAGGGGAAGGCCGCGGGGGTGGGATGACAAAACGGCTCAGAACACGATCAAATCCCTCGACCGAGCGATGGAGGTTTTCGAGTATCTGAGCGAGGCGCAAGGCAAGTCGCTGACGATGTTGTCCGATGAAATGCAGCAGTCCCCGGCCACGGTCTATCGCATCCTTGTCACGCTAGAGGGCAGAGGCCTGGTAGAGTTCGATCCCGTCGAGCAGATCTGGCATATCGGCCCCCGCGCCTTTGTCATAGGATCGCGATTTCTACGGCGCACCAGCCTTGTGGATCGGGCAAGACCGGTGATGCGCAAGCTGATGGAAGCGACGGGTGAGACCGCCAATTTAGGCATTCAGAAAGAAGGATCGGTCTTGTTTCTAAGCCAGGTGGAAACACATGCCAGCATTCGGGCATTCTTTCCGCCCGGGACATTGTCGCCAATGCACGCATCGGGGATCGGGAAGATCCTACTAGCGCATATGGATGAGGACCGGTTGGAAAGGTTGCTGGCCTCGGTCCAGTTGCATGCGTTCACGGACCGATCGATCACGACTGTAGAAAGTCTGAAGCAGGACCTGACTTCTATCCGCGCGCGGGGCTTTTCGATCGACAATGAAGAAAAGAACGAGGGCATGCGCTGTATCGCTGCGCCGGTGTTCGACGTGAACGGTGAAGCGGTTGCGGGGATTTCCGTCTCAGGACCAACCAGCCGGGTGCGCAAGGACGGGATCGAAAAGCTCAGCCGCCCCGTGATCGAGGCGGGCCAAGCGTTGACTCAGGCCATCGGAGGAAGCGTGAACTGAGAGGCCTCTATCGCCGATTGGCAGCGGATCCAAGGCGCAGAGGCATGTGTCGGTTCACGTCCTTATAAAGCAGATACCGGAACTTGCCCGGACCACCGGCGTAGCAGGCTTGTGGGCAAAATGCGCGCAGCCACATGTAGTCTCCGGCCTCGACCTCGACCCAGTCATTGTTCAACCGGTACACCGCCTTACCCTCAAGCACATAGAGGCCGTGTTCCATGACATGGGTTTCGAGGAAAGGGATGACCACACCGGGTTCGAATGTCACCACGGTGACATGCATGTCGTGGCGCAGGTCATTCGGGTCGACAAATCGCGTTGTCGCCCATTTGCCATCTGTGCCAGGCATTGGAGTCGGCGCGATATCGTTTTCATTCAGCACAAGGACATCTGGAGTGCCCAACCCCTCAACGGCCTCATAGGCTTTGCGAATCCAATGGAACCGCAAGGTGTCATCGGAGTGGTTACGCAGGGTCCAATCGCATCCGGGCGGCAGATAGGCATAGCCGCCGGGGGTCAGCTCATGGCGCGTACCTGCAGCGATCAGCGTTGCGGTGCCTTCGACTACGAACAGAACGCCTTGGGCCTCGGGGTCGGTTTCGGGCCGGTCCGAGCCTCCGCCCGGCTGCACCTCCACGATATATTGCGAGAAGGTCTCGGCAAATCCTGTCAGTGGGCGCGAAATCACCCATAGGCGCGTATCGTCCCAGAACGGCAGAAAGCTCGTCACGATGTCCCGCATGGTGCCCTTGGGGATCACGGCATAAGCATCCGTAAACACGGCGCGGTCCGTCAACAGCTGGTCTTGTCCGGGGTGTCCGCCATGGGGTGCGTAGTATTGCTTGCTCATGTGTGCTCCTGAAGAAAAGCCGTACGCGTTTACGTATGCTCCGGTTCTGAGGATCGAACCAGCCGTAAGGAGGCGACAGCTCTCTCTGCAAAAATTTGATAATCATGATAATTGTTTGGGGATTTTGAGGTTTCAATCAGCGTCAGACGATTTCCCTATTTGATCCGCAAGAGGCAGCGTCACACAAATTTGCGTTGGGATTCACGAGCCATTCGGCTTGTACATAGTCTCAAAAAGCTATTCTCTTACACAGCATACTGATGCGCCGCGCGTCATCACTGACCGGTCAACATAGTGATTTTCTTTGCGTGCCTGTCATCGCCCTTGAGGTGAACCCGAAAGCAGCGAGGATTTTAGGACACTGCAGGAGTTGATCCGTTGAATCGGTAGTGGCCAGTACCGACACAAAGCAGTCCCTCGACTGGAGTGTTTCGATGTCTGCTCGAAGCCCTAGGTGGACGTTCGCACAATCCGACTAGCCCGATGTTGCGGCGACAGGAACAGCCGGGTTTTTACGACACCAACATAAGGACGAGTTACATTTCAGCCTTTGGGAGTATACCAAATTGGCGAAGTGTAAGCACGTTCCTGCGTTGACGTAGGCACCTCGGCAGGCACCTCGTCTCCAAACCGAACGGCGTCGTAAATTGTCCACCTCGGAGTGGGAATCTCTAGGACACGGGCATAGTAGAAAGCGCTAACTAAAGGATCGAACTCAGGATCCGTCCAAACGCTGATCAGCTCTGGAGAACCGATCGAATTGGTAAACGTGCCCGTTGCAACATCCACGGTGTTCCCGACCGCTGGCAGCTTGCCGTCCGCATCAAGTTTTCGGTCTCCCGACCACGCCACGTCATAGACCCGCTCTTCAGT
Organism: Ruegeria sp. B10; assembly: GCF_056539825.1. Lineage (NCBI taxonomy): Bacteria > Pseudomonadati > Pseudomonadota > Alphaproteobacteria > Rhodobacterales > Roseobacteraceae > Ruegeria > Ruegeria sp. B10. The sequence goes on along the minus strand of NZ_JBQFVP010000009.1, from coordinate 2,389 downwards.
TTCGCCATCGGCATTTAACCAACCTTTCACAATCTGAACTCGGTCGAGATTGCCGGAAAATGGATCTTTCAGCGCAGCAACCAGGAATGTTGGGGCGTCCGCGCCTTCTGTTGCATCTGCGAGGTCCCCTCCCATCGGAACGCCTTTTTCATATCCTATTTCGGCGGGCAAACGAGACCTTGCATCAGCATCGGTAAAGTCCCAGCCACCAAAGAAGCGAACTGCAATGCGACTGCCGGTCGTCCCATAGACTTCCTTCCGTTCCATTGCGTCGAATATTGCTTCGCGTTTGTTATCTTCTGCCCAGACTGCGGCGTAACCAGACGCTGCCATTTCCCATCCAAGAATTCTTGTCGTATCGAACTCACCAACGACGTGCTGCCAACGACCGGGCTCCGGTTCGACGCCAGAGTGTTTGCCAAAGAAGTTGTCTTCTTCCGCCGTTGCCAAAGCAGTATGGCTGTCTGTCGAACCTACCACTCCGAATTTGTATGGATTGGTGCCTAGTTGAGCCTCAAGCTTCAGTCCGTTCTTCAGAGCCTCTCGGGCATACTCGTACTGAAGCATCCAATCCTCTTTGGGCGTTGGGCCGAGGTTGGATTTATCCCAAGTTTCATAGTCCGCGAACTCATCGTTTGGGCTTAAAAACGGATGCGTTTCTCCGTCACCTTTGATTTGGGTGATCTCATACATCGGCTCCCACTTGGCACGCCGCTCTGCATAATCTTCTGTCAAAGGCTCACCCGTTTCAGGGTTTGTCTCGACCGGAAACATCAGGCCGTTAGAGACGTTGCCGTTATGAGCAAGGGCCAGTACACGACCACCAGTCTCTTGTTCATATGTTTCCATCCAGTCCCACAACCGTTCCGGATTAAAGGTTTCAGCGGTTGTAAAAGGCAGCATTTGCCGCGCGCGAATGGCATCATCCCGGTAGATCACATTGCGGTGCAGGTTGTTGCCAGCTTCGGTGGACGTCCATTCGTATCCAATGAATGCGGTAAATGTGCCAGGGGCGTTGTGATGATCCGCAGTTTGCGTGAACTCATCCCATATGGATTGTACAAACCTGCGATCTGAAACAGCCTCGGGCAGAGCATCTCCGGTGATGCCAGCAAAGGTTTCAATAACTTCCATGGTTGCACCCAGAGCGACGTCCCCGCCGGCGTTGAGGCGTTCGTTCCAGTCTCGCAGCGTTGGGTCACGCATCAGTGTAGAGTTCCCCGCCACGATCTCATTCATGGCACCCATGGCATCTGAATGATCAGATACGACAAGCCAGTCGAGGGGACGCGACAGCTTCACACGGAGGCCATGCGATGTGGTGACCTCCTCACCACGTGCAAACCTATAGGCATCGTCTGGGCTCAGGATGACGCCAAATCCGCGCGCATCGAGCGAGTTTGACGTGTGCAGGTGAGTGTCACCCCAAAGCGGGCGTGTCGGAAAATCTCGACCTGCATACGGCGAAAAATCAGTAGGCGCTGGTTCACGCATATCATCAACTGATATGGTCATCTCTCCAACTTGCCCGCCTTGTGCAGCGTCTTGAGCATTTGAAGAGTTTGCTATGAACGCTGCGGAAACTATTGCTGTCGATGTCTTAAGAAAAATCTTCATTTGAACCTCCCAGCCGAGCTGAATTCTAGTCTATGGCAACATCTGAGCCGACTGTTCGTCAAGGAAAACAAAGGTTTTTCTTATGTGAGCTTAAGAGATCCCGGGTGAGGTTCGACTAGTCCCGGGCCGCAGCTTCGCCTAAAACTTTGACGCTCGGACGCAGTGAAAAGCACCCCTGCGAGTGGACGTTCTTGACGACTGGTGACTTGGCTCGCCAGTCTTGAAACCGAGACCTTGATCGGAGGCGTTGCCGCAAAGAGGTTGTCGCGAACATTCCTAATGTCCTTATCCCTTTTTATTTGCCTCGGTCGTTTCAGCTCAAGATAAGCCCAACATCATATTCATATTTCTAGATAATTTTTGCTGGTGCGAACCTAGGCTCATGGAGACGGCATAATCCGTGTCGCGGCGACCCCCATGATGGACGCTCTCGCTGCGGAAGGATTACGACACACGAACTTCAACGTGGAAAGTCAGTGCACGCCGTCCCGCGCAGCGACCATGACAGGACGATATGGCATTCGGAGCGGAAACCATACAGTCCCACTGGGAGGCGGCGTTTACGGTCTGACTCTGTGGGAAATCACAATGGCCGAGATGCTGAAGGTGGTAGGCTACAACACAGCCATGTACGGCAAGTGGCACCTTGGATGGACCGAAGGACGCTATCCAACGAATCAAGGATTCGACGAGTTTTACGGTGTTGAAACCACGGACGTTACAGTCTGGCGCACGCTTCCGGGATTTGCTGAAGCCAACATGGAAGAGCCTG